>NZ_JAVAJJ010000005.1:0-292045 GCF_052112305.1 Pseudomonas sp. QLc11A | reverse complement strand
CCCCATAAGACTTTCATACGCCCCCCCCGATGAGAATTATTGTTTGGGCGCACAGTAACGGCTTCCGCGCGGGATAAGCCAGAGGGCAACGGAAAAATCTTCATGAAGGCGCCGAACGGCCGTCGCAGCGCTGACAACTATCGCTCGACGGCTCTATCTCTTGGCTCAGCGGTTTATATGCAGTTCCACGCGACGGTTTTTCGCACGACCTTCGTCCGTTTCATTGTCGGCAATCGGCTGACTTTCACCCTTGCCTTCGCTGGTAACTTTGTTCGGCGCCACACCCTGGCTGATCAAGTATTCCGCCACGCTGCTGGCGCGTCGCTCCGACAAGGCCTGGTTATAGGCATCCGAACCGACGCCGTCGGTATGGCCGACCACCTTGATGCTGACCACATCGGCATCCAGGAACTGGCTCATCAGCGCATCCAGTTGACTCTTGGCCGTCGGGGTCAGGTCGGATTGATTGAAGACAAACAGTAGATCACTCAGAGTAATGACTTCGGATTGCACAGGCTCGGTCTGGACGCTGTCCGGGTACTGCGGCACCGGGCAACCGCGATGGTCGGCCGGGGTATTGGCGGGAGTATCAGCGCAACGGTCGCGCCGGTCGAAAACGCCGTCGCCGTCTTCGTCGCCATCCTGGGCATAGCAGATCAAGCCACCGGACAAGATACCCAGCGCTGCCCCGCCCGCGGCCCAGGCGCCACTCTCGATTGCGCCCAGACCACCGCCGACCAGGCCGCCGATAAGGCTGCAGATTGGCCAGGTTCGTTGATTGAGGGGGGCAGTGCCATCGCTGTGGGTCGCGCAGCCGGTCAAGAGACTGCCAAGTAGCAGAACCGGCAAGACGGTCCTTGTGAGAACGATCATATTGAAAGCTCCTGTGTCACCGGCCCATACCGGTTACACAGGAGTAAAGACCCGCATCCGCGACTGCACAAGGCGCGGATGCGAGGGGTGTTTAACGCTGGATTTTGATTTCCGTACGACGGTTCTGTGCACGACCGTCAGCGGTTTTGTTGTCCGCAACCGGCTGGCTTTCACCGGCACCGACCACCGACACGAAGTTGCTGCGAGGTACGCCTTGATCGATGAGGTACTCAACCACCGAGTGGGCGCGTTTATCCGACAGTTTCTGGTTGTAGGCGTCGCTGCCCACGCTGTCGGTATGACCGGTTACGGTCAGTTGAGCAGTCGGGGCTTCGGCTTTCAGGCGAGTGGCAATCTTGTCGAGGACCTGTTTGTCGGACGAGGTAAGCGTGGCTTTATCAAACTGGAAGTGAACATCGCGGATGACGATGGTTTCTTCCTTGACCACAACCACTTCTTCAACCACAGGCGCTGGTGGTGGGCAACCGTTGGCATCGACCTGAACGCCTTTAGGCGTGCCCGGGCACTTGTCGCGACTATCCGGCACACCGTCGCCGTCTTCGTCGCCATCACCGTGCACCCAGCAATAAGCCGCTGCAGTACCACCGACGAGCAGAGCACCATACCCTGCCCATGCCGAGCTTTCGGTCGCACCGAGGCCCGCACCCACGACACCACCAACCGCCGCACAGGTCGGCCAGTCGGTTTTCTGCAAACCTGCGCAACCAGTCAACACACTGGTTAGCAGAACCAAGGGTAATGCTGTCCGAACTATGCTCATCTAGTTTTCTCCTGAAGGATCGGCTTAGAACCGATTCAGGTAGTAAAGACCCGAGTATTAATCTCCGCCAGCAATAGGCCATGCTGTTTATTAAGGCATTAACGGCAGCTTGGCGCATTTGTCGCCAAGCCGCTCTAGGCCCGAACGGCCGGGCAGGCTAGTCTTGGCAGATCTGATTGAGGATCTTCGATGATTGCAGGTATTTCTTCACGCACGCCGCAGCAGGCACTGGCCGCTTTACTTGACCGATATGCCCCCGCGCGCCTGTTGTTGATCGGCGCCAGCGAATTCCCGGCACTGGAAGCATTCAAACTCGCGCACCCGGACAGCTGCGTGGCTTTCGCGGCCCCAGGCCCATTGCCCGACGAGTTGGCGGCCCGCCGATTCGACCTGGCCCTGGTGGTCGATTGCCTGGAGCATTTGCCCAAGCGCGACGGCCTGAACCTGTTGGGCGGCATCCGCAACCTCAACGCCAGCCGCATCGCCGTGCTGGCGGATCTGCCGGCCTGTGGCTGGCAGGAAACCGACTTTTTCTCCCTGGCCCTGCAAGCCAGCGAGCGCTTTCAACGGGACGAACAGGTCTTGACCCTGTTTACCTACGATCTGCTTGAATACAAACAAGTCCCCGACTGGCTCAATTCGCGCTTCTGGGCCAATCCGGAAAACTTCGGGAAATACTGGTGGTAAAGCAATGAGTACATCCATTTGCCCTTGCGGCAGCGGCACCCTGCTAGATGCCTGCTGCGGTCACTACCATGCCGGACACCCGGCGCCGTGCGCCGAAGCCTTGATGCGCTCGCGCTACAGCGCCTACGTGCTGGGGTTGGTCGACTATCTGGTGGCCACCACCCTGCCCGCCCAACAGGCCGGCCTGGACCGTCAATCGATCAGTGACTGGAGTGCGCAAAGTACGTGGCTGGGCCTTGAGGTGGAAAGCTCCGAAGTGCTGGGTGGCCAGCCTGAACACGCTTTCGTGACCTTCACCGCGCGGTGGCACGACAGTAGTGGCGAGCACAGCCATCGAGAGCGCTCATCCTTCGTACAGAACACCGGGCGCTGGTATTTCATCGACCCGACCGTGCCACTCAAACTCGGGCGCAATGACCCCTGCCCGTGTGCCAGTGGACAGAAGTTCAAGAAATGCTGCGCGGGTTACTTCAGCAGCTAGTCCATGGAATGACTGCCCACCACGCAGGGGCTGTCGAAGGCTGCGATCCTTTGGGTCTAGACTGGGACTCAAGGGAGAAACTCCACGATGATCATCCGCCGCTGCGCACTCTGTCTGCTCACCCTGTTCCTGACACTGGGACTTGGCGGCTGTGCGTCGTGGTTCGACGACGACTTGCCGGACCCCGAGGTCCATCTGGTGAAGGTCGAAGTGGTCAGCGCCAAACTGCTGGAGCAGAAACTCCTCCTGCATTTTCGCATCGACAACCCCAACGACAGTGACCTGACGGTGCGCAGTCTGGAGTACCGCGTTCACCTGGGTGACATACTGCTGGCCGACGGCGAGTACGAACACTGGTTCACCATCAGCCCCAGGCACAGTGCCTACTTCAAGGTGCCGGTCCGCACCAACCTGTGGTCCAAGGTCCGTGATCTGGCCAAACTGCTGAAAAAATCCGACCAACCCATTCCCTATCGTCTGGAAGGTGAACTGGAAACCGGTATATTCATCGCCCACTACGTGCACCTGGCGCGCAATGGCGTGATAATCGCCGCCGATTTAATTCCGGAGCAACACCGATGACCCAGCAACCCCATGTCCACGGCCCTGACTGCAACCACGATCACGATCATGACCATCACCACCATGATCACGACCACGGCCATGTCCACGGTCCGAACTGTGGCCACGCCCACCAGGAACCGGTACGCAATGCCCTGAAAGACGTCGGCCGCAACGATCCGTGCCCATGCGGCAACGGCAAGAAATTCAAGAAGTGCCACGGCGCTTGATGCTTCGGGCGAAGACTTGCTTCGCCTGTTGAATCGTCTTCGCGAGCAGACCTGTGCTGTGAATGCAGTTCCCTTGTGGGAGCGGGCTTGCTCGCGAAAGCGGTGTGTCAGGCAAAAACGATGTTGAAGCTGAGGCCCTCTTCGCGAGCAAGCCCGCTCCCACAATAGTTGTCAGTCATCCATCAGAAGGGTGGCAGCGCTGACCACCGTCGCATACTCGCCATGCAGATTCCCCAGCGACATCGCATGCACCTCTTCGGCACTATGGGCATGGCCGAAAAAGTCAGCCTTGTCGAAGGTAAAGCACGCATCCTCGGCCACCCAGGTATCAAACCCCAGGTTGCCCGCGGTGCGCGCCGTAGACTCCACCGAGTTGTGGGTCGCGACACCCACAATGATCAACTGCCCGATCCCGGCCTCGCGCAACTGCATCTCCAGCCCCGTCGAACAAAACGCATCCGGCACCTGCTTCTGGATCAAGCGTTCACCGGCCATTGGCGCGAACCGCTCCTGAAACTCCACTCCCGACTGCTGCGGCCAGAACACCGAGTCCTCCGAGCGGGACAGGTGCTGCACATGAATCACCGGCCGAGCGGTGCGTCGCCAATGACCGAGCAACTCCAGCATGCGCTCTTCGGCCTGAGGATTATTCCTGCGGCCAAGCCTGGGGTGAAGGATGCCTTTTTGTTGATCGATGATGATCAGTGCCGCGTTTGCCTTGAGCTCCATGCCGGTTTTTCTCCCAGGATTGTTGACCGTGTCGCACTTCAACATCACCGGTTACGGCTGGCAAGCCACTGTCGAGAATCAAAAGAACGCAGCCTTCGGCAGCTCCTACCGGGATACGCCGATCTTTGACAAATCCCGAAATAACCTTGTACCCCGCTTGCGCGGCCACCTCCCGCTCACTAACGTAGCGCCTTTATTGCGCCCCACCGCCTCTACCCCCCGCAGGAGCTTTGCCATGGCCTCGCCAGCCCTTACTCATTTTCTACCCCGGTTCGGCGTTGCCGCAGCAGTGGCGGGCGTCTTGAGCCTGACCGGTTGTCAGAACTTCAATGCCCAGGACACCCTCCCGCCGACCTCCGGCGTGCAACCGCTCAAGGGCCTGGCGCAGAACGTTTCGGTGCGTCGCAATACCATGGGCATGCCGCTGATCGAAAGCAACAGCTTCCACGACGCGCTGTTCACCCTAGGTTACGTACATGCCAGCGACCGCATTACGCAGATGGTCACCCTGCGCCTGCTGGCCCAGGGCCGATTGGCCGAGATGCACGGCGCGGACCTGCTGGATGCCGACCGTTACATGCGGGCGGTCAACCTGAAGAAAAGTGCCGGCGAGTTGTACAAGGCCTCTTCGCCGCGCCTCAAGCGTTTCTTCGAAGTCTACGCGCGGGGTGTCAACGCCTACCTTTTCCGCTACCGCGACAAGCTGCCGGCGGACCTCGCGGCCACCGGCTACCAGCCTGAATATTGGCAGCCGGAAGATTCGGCGCTGATTTTCTGCCTGTTGAACTTCAGCCAGTCGACCAACCTGCCGGAAGAGATTTCCTCGCTGGTACTGGCCCAGACCGTCACCACCGACAAACTGGCGTGGCTGACGCCGTCCGCCCCCGATGAAAAACTGCCGGTCGCCGAGAGCGAAAAACTCCAGGGCCTCAAGCTCAACGGGCAAGTACCGGGCCTGGCCGAACTCAGCAAAGCCACGGGACAACTGTCGGACCTGAACCTGCTGGGCGCCACCTCGTCGAACAACTGGGCCATCGCCGCGCAACGCAGCCGCAGCGGCAAGAGCCTGCTGGCCAGTGACAGTCACGGCCCGCTGGGCGTGCCTTCATTGTTCAGTTACGTGCAGATTCGCGCGCCGAAGTATCAGGCGTCCGGCGTGACCATCGCGGGCCTGCCGATGGTGCTCGGTGGTTTCAACGGTAAAGTGGCGTGGAGCATGGCGTCCGTGATGGGCGACAACCAGGACCTGTTCCTGGAGAAGATCAAGCGCCAAGGCAACGGACTTGCCTACGAAAACGCCGGGAAGTGGCAGCCGGCGATCGTGCGCAACGAAACCTATTTCGTCAAAGGCCAGCGGCCGATTCGCGAAGCAGTGTACGAAACCCGCCATGGCCCGCTGCTCAACAGCGCCCAGGGCACCATGCTGGCCAATGGTTTCGGCCTGGCCTTGCAGATGCCGAACTTCACTGACGACAAGACCCTGGACGCGTTCTTCGACCTGTCCCGCGCCCAGAGCGCCGAGAGAGCATCGGATGCCAGCCGCGAAATCCGCGCCATCGCACTGAACCTGGTGTTTGCCGACGCCAGCCACATCGGCTGGCAGGTCACCGGCCGCTACCCGAACCGCCGCGAAGGCGAAGGCCTGCTGCCCTCGCCGGGTTGGGAAGGTCGATATGACTGGGACGGTTATGCCGACCCGATGCTGCACCCGTACGACCAGGACCCGGCCCAAGGCTGGCTCGGCACCGCCAATCAGCGGGTCATCCCCCATGGCTACGGCATGCAGCTGTCCAATTCCTGGGCCGCTCCGGAGCGCGGCGAGCGTCTGGCCGAACTGGCCGGCGCAGGCAAACACGACAGCCGCAGCCTGATCGCCATGCAGTACGACCAGACCACGACCTTCGCTGCCAAGCTGAAGAAAATGTTCGAAACGCCAGGCATGGCCCAGCCACTCAAACAAGCCATGGACGCCTTGCCGACGGCCGATCGCGCCAAGGCACACGAAGCCTACAGCCGCTTGATGGCGTTCGATGGCAAGCTCAGCCCGACTTCCACCGATGCGGCCATCTACGAACTGTTCCTGCAGGAAAGCACCCGGCAGATCTTCCTCGACGAACTGGGCCCGGAAGGCAGTCCGGCGTGGAAGGCCTTTGTCGCCAATGGCAAGTTGTCCTACGCAGCCCAGGCCGATCACTTGCTCGGGCGTGAGGACAGCCCGTTCTGGGATGACGTGCGCACCGCACACAAAGAAGACAAACCGGCCATCCTCGCGCGCAGCCTCGCTGCAGCGATCAGCGCAGGCGACAGCCAGTTGGGCGGCGATCACAAAGCCTGGCAGTGGGGCAAACTGCACCGCTATGAATGGAAGAACAGCAGCGGCCAGACGGTACGCGGTCCGCTACCAGCCGGTGGCGATCACACCACACTCAACACCGCCGCGTTCGCCTGGGGCCAGGACTTCAACACCACGCTGGCGCCCGCCATGCGCTTTATCGTCGACTTCGGCCAGTCCGAACCGCTGATGGCACAGAACGGCACCGGTCAGTCCGGCAACCCGGCCAGTGCGAATTACCTCAACAGCATCGAACCCTGGCTCAAGGGCCAGTACATGAGCCTGCCGATGCAGCCGCAAAACTTCGACAAGGCCTATGGCAAGAATCGACTGACACTGACACCCGGCAAGTAACGCTGATCCCTGTGGGAGCGGGCTTGCTCGCTCCCACACTGGTTTTCATCCACTCATAAAGCCCGATAGTACTTCTCGCCCCGCGCCAACCTCATAGCTGACAAGTCACCGAGTCGACCTTTGGCCTGCCGATCTACCGCTGGCAACCCCAGGGTACAGGTGCTTGCAAATCTGCTCAGCTACCCCTCTATTCATCCTCAAATATTTTTCTTTTTGAGTCGCACTGGTGCAGCCATTTCCCTGCGCCCGTTTTCGTGCATAAATCTGTCTCCGGTTATTTCCAGACACCTTTTAAAACGCTTGTTCGGCACTCTGGTTCGGAAATTGCTACTTTCAACATGTCTTACGCTTTCCAGTAACAATAATTCTGCGCCACAAGCGCTCATATTGGTTTTAGGGATTGAATAATGAAAAAAGCATTGCTGACCCTTTCTGCACTGGCATTGTGCATGGCTGCTGGCTCCGCCATGGCGAAAGAATACAAAGAACTGCGTTTCGGCGTTGACCCTTCCTACGCACCGTTCGAGTCGAAAGCGGCCGATGGCAGCCTGGTAGGCTTCGACATCGATCTGGGGAACGCGATCTGCGCCGAACTGAAGGTCAAGTGCAAGTGGGTCGAAAGTGACTTCGATGGCATGATCCCTGGCCTCAAAGCCAACAAATTCGACGGCGTGATCTCGTCGATGACCGTTACCGAAGCCCGTGAAAAAGTCATCGACTTCTCCAGCGAGCTGTTCTCCGGCCCAACCGCCTATGTGTTCAAGAAAGGCTCCGGCCTGACCGAGGACATCGCTTCGCTGAAGGGCAAAACCGTAGGCTACGAGCAAGGCACCATCCAGGAAGCCTACGCCAAAGCCGTTCTCGACAAGGCCGGCGTAAAAACCCAGGCCTATCAGAATCAGGATCAGGTGTATTCCGACCTGACTTCCGGCCGTCTCGACGCAGCGATCCAGGACATGCTGCAAGCCGAACTGGGCTTCTTGAAGTCACCAAAAGGTGAAGGCTACGAAGTCAGCAAGCCTGTCGACAGCGAACTGCTGCCAGCCAAAACCGCGATCGGCATTAAGAAAGGTAACACCGAGCTGAAAGCACTTTTGGATAAAGGTATCAAAGCGTTACACGATGATGGCACCTACGCCACCATTCAGAAGAAACACTTTGGCGATCTGAATCTGTACAGCGGCAAATAATGCCCGGCGCCCATCTTGCGATGGGCGCTTTTTTCATCCGATCAGGTTGCTGATTTATGTTCGAAAACCTATTAGAAAATCTGGGGCTCTCTGCCTTCAGCCTCAAGGGCTTCGGTCCGCTGCTGATGCAAGGCACCTGGATGACGATCAAGTTGTCGGCGTTGTCGCTGTTGGTGGCCGTGCTGCTCGGGCTGCTCGGCGCCAGTGCCAAGCTGTCAAAAGTCAAACTGATGCGCGTGCCTGCCCAGTTCTACACCACCCTCATTCGCGGCGTTCCGGACCTGGTCCTGATGCTGTTGATCTTCTACAGCCTGCAAACCTGGCTGACCTCCTTTACCGATTACATGGAATGGGAATACATCGAGATCAACCCGTTCAGTGCCGGGGTCATTACCCTGGGCTTCATCTACGGTGCGTATTTCACCGAAACCTTCCGTGGCGCGATCCTCGCCGTCCCACGGGGTCAGGTTGAAGCGGCCACCGCCTATGGCCTCAAGCGCGGCCAGCGTTTCTGGATCGTGGTGTTCCCGCAGATGATGCGTTATGCCCTGCCGGGGATCGGCAACAACTGGATGGTGATGCTCAAGGCCACCGCCCTGGTGTCGATCATCGGCCTCGCCGACCTGGTCAAGGCCGCCCAGGACGCCGGCAAAAGCACCTATCAGCTGTTTTACTTCCTGGTGCTTGCAGCATTGATCTACCTGGTGATCACCAGCGCGTCCAACATCATCCTGCGCTGGCTTGAGCGTCGTTACTCCGCCGGTACCCGGGAGGCCGTACGATGATCGAACTTCTGCAGGAATACTGGAAACCCTTTCTCTATAGCGACGGCAACAACATCACTGGCCTGGCCATGACGATGTGGCTGCTCAGCGCGTCGATCTTCATTGGTTTTATCGTGTCGATCCCGCTGTCCATCGCCCGTGTGTCGCCGCACCTCTACATCCGTTGGCCGGTGCAGTTCTATACCTACCTGTTTCGTGGCACGCCGCTCTATATCCAGTTGCTGATCTGTTACACGGGGATCTACAGCCTGGCCACCATTCGGGCCCAGCCAGTACTGGACGCATTCTTTCGCGATGCGATGAACTGCACGATCCTGGCCTTCGCTCTGAACACCTGCGCCTACACCACGGAGATTTTCGCCGGGGCAATCCGCAGCATGGCCCACGGTGAAGTGGAAGCGGCCAAGGCTTACGGCCTGACAGGCTGGAAGCTGTATGCCTACGTGATCATGCCGTCGGCCCTGCGTCGCTCGTTGCCGTACTACAGCAACGAAGTGATTCTGATGCTGCACTCGACCACCGTGGCCTTCACCGCGACCATCCCCGACGTCCTGAAAGTCGCGCGGGACGCCAACTCGGCGACATTCCTGACCTTCCAGTCGTTCGGCATCGCCGCGCTGATCTACCTGACCGTCACTTTTGCACTGGTCGGCCTGTTCCGCCTTGCCGAACGCCGATGGCTGGCCTTCCTCGGGCCGACCCACTAGGTCTCAACCTGCTTCAGGAACAACAGATGCGCCACCAGAAACATGACCTGCTGGCCCCGCTGCCGGGGACCGCACGACAGATCCACAGTTTTCACTTCGGCCCACAACCGGCCAACGGCAAGATCTACATCCAGGCCTCTCTGCACGCCGACGAAATGCCCGGCATGCTGGTGGCCTGGCACCTCAAGCAACGCCTGGTAGAGCTGGAAGCCGCCGGTCGCCTGCGCAGCGAAATCGTGCTTGTACCCATCGCCAACCCGGTGGGTCTGGAACAGGTGCTGATGGATGTACCACTGGGCCGCTACGAACTGGAAAGCGGCCAGAACTTCAACCGCTGGTTCCTCGACCTCAGTGAAGAGGTCGGCAACACGATCGAGGGCAAGCTCGGTGACGATCCGCAGCACAACCGGCAACTGATCCGCAGCAGCCTGCGCGAAGCGCTGGCCCGACAGACTGCCGACACCCAATTGCAATCCCAGCGCCTGACCCTGCAACGACTGGCCTGCGACGCCGACATGGTGCTCGACCTGCATTGCGACTTCGAAGCGGTCGCGCATCTGTACACCACCCCGGAGGCCTGGCCGCAGGTCGAGCCGCTGGCCCGTTACATCGGCGCCGAAGCCAGCCTGCTGGCGACGG
Organism: Pseudomonas sp. QLc11A; assembly: GCF_052112305.1. Classification (NCBI taxonomy): domain Bacteria; kingdom Pseudomonadati; phylum Pseudomonadota; class Gammaproteobacteria; order Pseudomonadales; family Pseudomonadaceae; genus Pseudomonas; species Pseudomonas sp. QLc11A. Next base: position 281,696 of record NZ_JAVAJJ010000005.1, on the reverse strand, counting down.
ACTCTGGCGGCCAGTCGTTCGATGAATGCTTCACCCTGCTGTGGTGGCAGTTGAAAGAGCGCTTCGGCGAACACTTCGACATTCCACCGGGCAGTTTTTCGGTGACCGTCGAATTGCGCGGTCAGGGCGACGTCAATCATCCGCTGGCGAACCGTGATTGCCAGGCACTGATCGATTACCTGATCCATTTCGGCGCGATCGCCGGCGAATCCGCCCCCCTGCCCGACCTGCCCTATCCGGCGACACCGCTGGCCGGTGTAGAACCGGTAGCCACGCCTGCTGGCGGGCTGCTGGTGTTCACCGCACTGCCGGGGCAATACCTGGAAGCGGGGCAACTGATCGCCGAGGTCATTGATCCGATCAACGACCGCGTCACTCCCGTTCACTGCTCCGCCGCCGGGCTGATGTACGCCCGCTCGCTGCGCCGCATGGCCACTGCCGGCATGGTGATCGCCCACGTCGCGGGCACCGAAGCCTATCGCAGCGGCTATCTACTTTCGCCTTGAGGATGCACGCCCCATGTACAAATTGACCATCGAAGGCCTGCATAAAAGCTATGGCGACCATGAAGTCCTCAAAGGTGTTTCGCTCAAGGCCAAGACCGGCGACGTCATCAGCCTGATCGGCGCCAGTGGCTCGGGTAAAAGTACCTTTCTGCGTTGCATCAACTTCCTGGAACAACCCAACGACGGCGCCATGAGCCTCGACGGGCAGAACATCCGCATGATCAAGGATCGTCACGGCATGCACGTGGCCGATGCCGATGAACTGCAGCGGATTCGCACCCGCCTGGCCATGGTGTTCCAGCACTTCAACCTGTGGAGCCACATGACGGTGCTGGAAAACATCACCATGGCGCCGCGCCGGGTGCTGGGCTGCGACAGGAAAGAAGCCGAGGACCGCGCCCGGCGCTACCTCGACAAGGTAGGGCTGGCCTCCCGTGTGGCGGACCAGTACCCGGCATTCCTGTCCGGCGGCCAGCAACAACGGGTAGCGATTGCCCGCGCACTGGCCATGGAACCGGAAGTCATGCTGTTCGACGAACCGACCTCGGCGCTGGACCCGGAACTGGTGGGCGAAGTGCTCAAGGTGATCCAGGGCCTGGCCGAAGAGGGCCGAACCATGATCATGGTGACCCATGAAATGAGCTTTGCCCGCAAAGTATCGAGCCAGGTACTGTTTCTGCACCAGGGCCTGGTGGAGGAAGAAGGCGCGCCGGAAGACGTGCTGGGCAATCCGAAAAGCGAGCGGTTGAAGCAGTTCCTCAGTGGCAACCTGAAATAACCACCGACAGGAAGAGTGGAAGCCGGCTTGCCCGGCTTCCAACATCCGTCAACCGTTATGCCGTCGCTTCGTTTTCCAACCTGAAACTGCCATTACTCACTTGCAGACCATTAGCGTCCGTCCCGCTGAAGCGTCCGGCAAACTGCGCGTCACCTCCCACCGTCAACTCGAGCGTTCCTGGATAAAGCTCTGCCTCCGAGTTGCCGCTCACATGGATGACCATGGGCGATCCCTCGGTGAGCCCCAGGCTGAAACCGCCACTCTGGATTCCCATCGGCAAATACACGTAAAAGGCTGTCCCCTGACCGTTATCCGCCTCAATGCGATGAATGTTTGACCGCTGATAAAAATCGAGTCCATCCGTTACGCGAAACTGCATGGAGCCGTCTGTCGAGATGACATCGGCACTCATATGTCCCGATCGATTTGCACTCATCTGAATGTTCCTTTTCATATTCGTCGTTAACTGACTGGCGCCCCCTTTGCCAACGGCCGGGCACGCAGCTCACAGATGGAACCACGGCCATACCCGTCGATTGGTTTCGACGACAGACACAGTTACTTCCGAATATGTGCAGGCCGATTCAGACTCTACGTTCGTGAATGGCAAAAAACAGACGCAAACCTGCTTGCTGAAGACAACCACCGCCGTTCACCGGCCATGAATGGCGGAGATCGAAAATCAGGCAACAGGCGCAGGCGGTGGCTCATCCGGCAGGGTGGGCTCTCCCGGTTCGTTGGGTTGCTCGTTCGGGGTATCAGGATCAGGCTGGCCGGGAATGCCCCCTGCCATGCTGACGGGCGGATGTGCCAACAAGGACCAGGCCAGAACGCCAACCTGATTGGGTTCAAGCCTTGCCAGTTCGGCACTGATTCGCGGATCGATCTTCATTCGGCACTCCTGGGCGATGGCCCGACCCGCCTTGCGCGGATCGGAACAGTACACTCCATAGAGTGTACCCCCGCTCAGGAATTCCCGACATTTGTCAGACGGTTGACTCAGGTGCGCGGCAGGGTCACGCCACGCTGGCCCTGATACTTGCCGCCACGGTCCTTGTAGGACACTTCACACTCTTCGTCCGACTCAAGGAACAGCATTTGCGCCACGCCTTCGTTGGCGTAGATTTTCGCCGGCAGATTGGTGGTGTTGGAGAACTCCAGGGTCACGTGACCTTCCCACTCAGGCTCGAGCGGTGTGACGTTGACGATGATGCCGCAGCGCGCGTAGGTGCTTTTACCCAGGCAAATGGTCAGTACATTGCGCGGAATGCGGAAGTATTCGACGGTGCTGGCCAGGGCAAAGGAGTTCGGCGGAATGATGCACACGTCGCTGTGGATGTCGACGAAACTGCCGGCATCGAAGTTCTTCGGGTCGACGATGGCCGAATTGATGTTGGTGAACACCTTGAAATGATTGGTGCAACGCACGTCGTAGCCGTAGCTCGACACGCCGTAGGAGATCACACGGCTATCGTCGCTGCCGCGCATCTGGCGCTCGACGAAAGGCTCGATCATGCCGTGTTCCTGCGCCATGCGGCGAATCCACTTGTCCGATTTGATGCTCATGGCGGGTGTCCTGAATTGCGAGGTCGAAAAATTCTGTCCGGCATCTTACCGGGCGCGCCGCCGGGTTCAAAGTCCGGGGTGAAATTCTCGCCGAACAGGCAGGAATTACGCGCGTTGGCGACGAACCGTCACACCGCCGATCCTTAAAACAGAGAAACCTTCGCAAGAAGCATTGGCACGTCCCGGAAAAAGGGTTAAGGTGGCGTCACTGTGCTGCTTGTGTCACTGAGAATCTCTACACGATATGTTGAATTTCGATCCAACCATCTACAAGAATTTTTCCTGCTCTTTGCACTCAGTCTCGGCCAGGGTTCTTCCTGAGTCGCAGTTATCTTTGTTCAAGGAGTTACACCATGTCTAATCGCCAAACCGGTACCGTTAAGTGGTTCAACGATGAAAAAGGCTTCGGCTTCATCACCCCACAATCCGGTGACGACCTGTTCGTTCACTTCAAAGCTATCCAGTCCGACGGCTTCAAAAGCCTGAAAGAAGGCCAACAGGTTTCTTTCATCGCTACCCGCGGTCAGAAAGGCATGCAAGCTGAAGAAGTTCAAGTTATCTAACTTGTACTTGCTTTAGTAAAAAGCCCCGCCCTCAACAGCGGGGCTTTTTTGTGCCTGTGTGTTTTTCACAGGTAAAAAAGATCGCAGCCTGCGGCGGCTCCTACAGAGCTGCCGCAGGCTGCGATCTTTTAGTGCCTTACCAGGTCACGCCAAACCCTGCGGTGTAGCGCGTCTTGTCCAGATCCGCATCGTCGGTACCGCTGATGATGTCCCGCTCCGCCTTCAGGTTCAGCGAAGCCCAGTCAGTCACCTTGTAGCGCAACCCCATCTCGGCATCGAGTGCGTAGTCGGCCACACCCGACAGCGGCTTGGCGACCTCACCATTGGTGAAGAACTCGACACGCTTGCCGATCAGGTAGCGGTTGTAGTCCCACGTCATGGCCAGGGCGTAGAAATTTTCCTTGCTGCCATCGGAGAAATCATAGTCCGTGCGGTTGACCAGCGACCCCAGTGAGAACGCCCCGAGTTCGTTATCCCAGAACTGATATCCGGGACCCGTGCCAACGGTGCGTTGACGGGAAAGGTCTTCGACCTTGTCGCGCTTGTACACCAGGCGTCCCTGCCAGAACCATTGCTCGGTCAGGAACCGGTCGATGGAGTACTCGGCCCGCCAGTTGTCCGTGGTCACCACGTCGTCCTGGAACTCGCGGTTGTATTCGCCTTCGGCGGTATGCCGCCAGCGACCGTGGCGCGCACTGGTCTTGAAATCGATGTCGTAGTCATCGGTATCGTTTTCCGCCCGCTGATAATCCAGCGCGACATCGACATTGCCTTTCCACACCAGATCCTCGACCACCGGTTTTGGCTTGAGAATCTGCTGAATGCTCGCCAGTTCGACGGTCTTCGGTGCATCGCCATTGGCCAGCGTGACCTTGCCGGCGTCCGCCGCTTTCAGCGACCTGGATTTCTCACCCGTGTAGGCATCCTGCTTGACCAGCAACTCCTGATCGCTGTCCAGAGTCTTGACCTGCTTCCAGTCGATCGTCACCGCACCGGCATACTCGGTCTGGATCAGCAGCTTGCCGCCATCGAACAGCGTGATCTTGCCACTGAGCTTGTCACCGTTGTTCAACCACACGGTATCGGCTAGCAAGGGAGTGGAGGCGCCAAGGACAGCGAGACATAGCAGGGATCTGGACAACATAAGCAAAATACAGGCTCGGGATTGCGAAAAAAATCGGCATTATCCGCAGGAATAAGGCCCTGACAAGGACTGACCCGGCTATTTCTGTTGAGTTCATTTCTCAAGCGCCCGTACAGGAATTACTCTACAGACGGTAAAGCAGACTTCTTCAGGACTGACGGACGTGACCGATCCAACCGATGAACCCGAGAGCGCAGCGCAAATCCGACGCACGGCGCTGTATCTGACTCTGGCGCAAGTTCCCGAGGGCAAAGTCGTCAGCTATGGCCAGCTGGCCGAGCTTGCAGGGTTGGGTCGCGCCGCTCGCTGGGTAGGCCGTACACTCAGCCAATTGCCGAGCGACAGCAAGCTGCCCTGGCATCGCGTTCTGGGCGCAAACGGGCGTATCAGCCTGCCGGTCGGCAGCCCTTCAGGTGATGAGCAGCGCGCACGATTACGCATGGAGGGCATCAGTGTCCTGAATAATCGTGTTGATATTCAGCGCCATGGCTGGCGTCCGGTAGAGCACAGCGGTTAGAGTGCGCGCTTTGTTTCCGTATTTCTTGAGGCAGACTCCAGCCCATGCCCCGTAAAACCTGGCGCGCCGCGCTCGCCGCTTATGCCAGCCCTTCGACACTCGTGCTGTTGCTGCTTGGCTTCGCTGCCGGCCTGCCCTACATGCTGGTGTTTTCGACACTTTCGGTCTGGCTCCGTGAAGCCGGCGTGGCGCGTGAAACCATTGGCTATGCAAGCCTGATCGGCCTGGCCTATGCCTTCAAATGGGTCTGGTCGCCCCTGCTCGACCAATGGCGACTGCCTTTGCTCGGCAAACTCGGCCGACGACGATCCTGGCTCGTATTGTCCCAGGCACTGGTCATCCTGGGCCTGATCGGGATGGGTTTCTGCGACCCGCAAAAACATCTGTCCTGGCTGATCGCCATTGCCGTGGTCGTCGCTTTCGCATCAGCGACGCAAGACATTGCAGTAGACGCCTACCGCCTGGAAATCGCCGAAGACAATCGCCAGGCCGCCCTGGCCGCCAGCTACATGTCCGGTTACCGGGTCGCTGCGCTACTGGCCACCGCAGGCGCGCTGTACTTCGCCGAAGGCTTTGGCTCCACCGGTTTCAACTACAAGCATTCGGCCTGGGCCGGTACTTACATCCTGTTCGGCGCACTGATGGTCCCGGCCCTGCTGACGTCCCTGTTCATGCGCGAACCACCCGTGCCGCTGCGCACACAACTGCAGGCCGGGCGCTACAGCTTCATGCATCAACTGGCCTCGGTGTTCGTGCTGATCATTTTGCTGGTGTCCGTGCCAGCCATGTTCACCCAGCTCTACAACACCGACTTCGCCAGCGTACTGTTCGAAGGTGTGAGCCTGCTCGACCTGCTGCTCGAAGACCGCGCACTCCTGAGGGCCATCCTCTACATCACGCTCACCGCCCTGTGCCTCTCGGCCATGGGCCGTCGCGGCCTGGCGCCGGTGCTGACGCCGGTCAACGACTTCATCCTGCGATACCGCTGGCAAGCGCTGCTGTTGCTCGGCCTGATCGCCACCTATCGGATGTCCGATACGGTCATGGGCGTGATGGCCAACGTGTTCTACATCGACCAGGGCTTCACCAAGGACCAGATCGCCAGCGTGAGCAAAATCTTCGGCCTGATCATGACCCTGGTCGGCGCCGGCATGGGCGGCCTGCTGATCGTGCGTTTCGGCATCCTGCCAATCCTGTTCATCGGCGGCATCGCATCCGCGGCGACCAACATCCTGTTCCTGATGCTCGCCGACATGGGCCCCAACCTGAACATGCTGGTACTGACCATCTCCCTGGACAACTTCAGTTCAGGCCTGGCCACCTCGGCCTTCGTGGCCTACCTGTCGAGCCTGACCAACCTCAAGTTCTCCGCCACCCAGTACGCCTTGCTCAGCTCGATCATGCTGCTGCTGCCACGCCTGATCGGCGGCTACTCCGGGGTCATGGTGGAGAAGTTCGGTTATCACGATTTCTTCCTGATTACCGCCCTGCTGGGCGTCCCGACCCTGCTGTTGATCGCCTTGCACTGGTTCCAGGAGAACCGCCGCGCAGGCCCGACACCCACCCCGGAACCGGTGCAGACACCGGTAGCCGAAGAATCGTAGGTTTTTACTGCAGGAAGAATCGCGGAGGGCCGAGTGAATCGCGCCCTCCTGCCACACCACCGACCGCACGCCTGTACGCCAGCGGATCTCGCCCGTACAATGCTCCGTCATTTCTCGTCATCAGCAATCGATAACGGCCAACCATGCGCACCAGTCAATTTTTGCTCGCCACACAAAAAGAAACGCCTTCCGACGCGGTCGTGATCAGCCACCAGCTGATGCTGCGCGCCGGCATGATCCGCAAGCTTGCCTCGGGCCTGTACACCTGGCTGCCGATGGGCTTGCGGGTAATGCGCAAGGTCGAAGCCGTCGTTCGTGAAGAAATGAACGCCGCCGGCTCTCTCGAAGTGTTGATGCCGAGCACGCAACCGGCCGAGCTGTGGCAGGAATCCGGGCGCTGGGAGGAGTACGGCCCTGAATTGCTGCGCTTCAAGGATCGTCACGGCCGCGACTTCTGCGCCGGCCCGACCCACGAAGAAGTCATCACCGATCTGATGCGCAACGAGTTGAGCAGCTACAAGCAGCTGCCGATCAACCTGTACCAGATCCAGACCAAATTCCGTGACGAAATCCGCCCACGCTTCGGCTTGATGCGCGGCCGCGAATTCATCATGAAGGACGCCTACTCGTTCCACGCTGACCAGGCTTCGCTGCAGGTCACCTACGACCGCATGCACCAGGCCTACTGCAACGTGTTCACCCGTCTGGGCCTGAAGTTCCGCCCTGTTGAAGCCGACAACGGCTCCATCGGCGGTGCCGGTTCCCACGAGTTCCACGTGCTGGCCGAGTCCGGCGAAGACGACATCGTGTTCAGCAACGGCTCCGACTACGCCGCGAACATCGAGAAAGCCGAAGCCGTGCCACGGGAAACCGCGCGCGCCGCTGCGACCGAACAACTGCGTCTGGTCGACACCCCGAACGCCAAGACCATTGCGCAACTGGTCGAAGGCTTCAACCTGCCGATCGAGAAAACCATCAAGACCCTCGTGGTGCACGCCGAAGAGAAAGGCAAGCTGATTGCCCTGATCATCCGTGGCGACCATGAGCTGAACGAAATCAAGGCCGCCAACCAACCAGGCGTGGCCAGCCCTCTGGTCATGGCCTCGGAAAGCGAACTGCGCGAAGCCATTGGCGCCGGCGCCGGTTCCCTCGGCCCGTTGAACCTGCCGCTGCCGATCATCATCGACCGCTCGGTCGAACTGATGAGCGACTTCGGCATCGGTGCCAACATCGACGACAAACACTACTTCGGCGTGAACTGGGAGCGCGACTTGCCTGTTCCGACCGTTGCCGACCTGCGCAACGTAGTTTCCGGCGACCCGAGCCCTGACGGCAAAGGCACCCTGGAAATCAAGCGCGGCATCGAAGTCGGGCACATCTTCCAGCTGGGCAACAAGTACAGCAAAGCGATGAAGTGCGAAGTACTGGGCGAGAACGGCAAGCCGGTCACCCTGGAAATGGGCTGCTACGGCATTGGCGTGTCTCGCGTGGTGGCGGCTGCCATCGAGCAGAACAACGACGAAAACGGGATCATCTGGAGCGACACGCTCGCACCGTTCCAGATTGCCCTGGTGCCGCTGCGCTACGAAACCGAGCAGGTTCGCGAAGCCACCGACAAGCTGTACGCGGAACTGACCGCTGCCGGCTTCGAAGTGCTGCTGGACGACCGTGACAAGAAAACCAGCCCGGGCATCAAGTTCGCGGACATGGAACTGATCGGCATTCCACACCGGATCGTGGTCAGCGACCGCGGCCTGGCCGAAGGCAACCTGGAATACAAGAGCCGTACCGAGGCCGACGCACAAGCGCTGCCGGTCGCCGACGTGCTGTCTTTCCTTCAGGCCCGCATCCGCCGCTGATAGCAGATATAGAGACGTCATGTTCAAGCGAAACACCTTAGGCCTCGGTGGTGCCGCCTTGTGCGGCACCCTGCTGGTCAGCGGCTGTGCCAATCACATGTCACAACGCAGCGAGCACGAGGAACGGGTCGAGCGCAAACTGCTCGATCACAGCCTGCAGATCGATGTCGGTGAGCCCAAGGTGCTTGAGCTGCCGCAACGGCGGGTGAAAATCCACGAGCAGAAGACTTTCGAAGTCACCGAGTACGAAGTCACGCGTCACTACGACCGCTATACGCCGTACCAGCCCTGGCGGGAGATCTACGAAATCCCGCTGGGCGCGGTGGCCGTGGTGGCGGGTGTCGGTGCCAACGTGGTCAATGTGTTCGCCCTCGGCAATCTGCCGGACAGCGTGACCAAGGACTGGCTGAGCTACGGTTTCGCCGGGCTCAACCCGTTCATGAACGTGCAGTCCCATGGCCGCGCGCAGCAGAACCTGGCCGGTATTGATGAAGTCCAGCGCGACAAACGCACGGAGTACTCAAGCCTGCCCTGGAGCGAGCGCCCGGTCGAGGTCAAGGCCGGCAAGGAAACCTTCGAACTGACCACCGACAAAAACGGCGTGTTGCGTCTGAATCTGCTGGATAACCCGTTCGCCGAACATGACATCAATCATCTGAGCCGCTTGCTGATTCGTGTTGAGGCTGCCCAGGACAACGTGCACACCGATGCCACTCTGGCCGTCAGCAGCACCTTGCGCAGCAAGCTCTATGAAGCCCACGGGCTGATTTATGACGATCTCGAAGGCGACGAAGTCAGCCAGTGGGTCCACCGGGTCAAACGCCTGTCGGAGCTGGGTCTTGAAGAAGAAGCCAGTGAGCTGGAACAGAGCCTGATCGAGCTGACGCGCAACGATCCAGAATTGCAGACCGAGTTCCTGAAGTCGCTGGCCCGCAATGGCGAGCGACTGGTGGCGAATCCGGGACTGAACTAAGAGCCAAAAAGCTTCGCGAGCAGGCTCGCTCCCACATTGGATTTGTGAACACTCAAATCCCCTGTGGGAGCGAGCCTGCTCGCGAAGAGGCCCGCAAATTCACCACCCAACTACCGCTCAAACAACTCCATCTGCTCGAACCCGCCCCGCAAGTCCTCCAGGCGCACACCGACCCCCAACAACCGCACCGCTTTACCGCCACGATTGAAGGCCTGGGTCAACATCAACTGATAACTCCCCAGATCCCGCCCTGCCCCGGCCTGCTCCAATGTCGTCTGCGTGAAGTCGTGAAATTTCACTTTGACGAATGGCTTGCCCGGACGATAACTGCTGTCGATTCGCGCCATGCGACCGGCCAGGGTCTCCAGCAGCTCGGGTAACTTATCCAGGCAACTCTTCAGGTCCGGCAGGTCAACGTCGTAGGTATTTTCGACACTGATTGACTGACGACGACTGTCGTTGTGCACCACACGTTCATCAATCCCACGGGCCAGGCTCCAGAGTCGCTCACCAAAGCTGCCGAACTCACGAACCAGCGCCAACTTGTCCCACTCGCGCAATTGCAGGCAATCCGTGATTCCCAGCTTGCCCAGCTTGTCGGCGGTCACTTTGCCGACCCCGTGCAGTTTGCTCACCGGCAAGCCACTGACAAAGTCCTCGACCTGGTCCGGAGTGATGACGAACAGCCCGTTGGGCTTTTTCCAGTCACTGGCAATCTTGGCCAGAAACTTGTTCGGCGCCACGCCTGCCGACACGGTGATGTGCAACTGATTGGAGACCCGACGCCGGATGTCCTGGGCAATTCGCGTTGCACTGCCAGCGAAATGCGCGCTGTCCGACACATCGAGGTACGCCTCGTCGAGCGAGAGCGGCTCGATGATCTCGGTGTAATCGCGAAAAATCGTGTGGATTTCCCTGGAGGCTTCTCGATAGGCATCCATGCGTGGCTTGACGATGGTCAGGTCGGGGCACAGCTTCAAGGCATGCCCCGAGGACATCGCCGAACGCACCCCGTACGCCCGCGCCTCGTAATTGCAGGTCGCGATCACTCCGCGCCGGTCCGCCGAGCCGCCCACCGCCAATGGCTTGCCGGCCAGACGCGGGTCGTCACGCATCTCAATGGCGGCGTAGAAACAGTCACAGTCGACGTGGATGATCTTTCGCTGGGTCATGGCAAAGCAGAGTTCATGGCAAGGAAAAGGCGTGTTGGTGTGACGGACATCCAGTATCTCACCGACACCTGTATATAGCACCAGTAGTCTGAATGTTCTTTTTGACGCGTGGGAAATGTCGTTGGTAAATTTATTTTTTCAATCAGAAAAACATTCCCGATAGAGCTGCAGGCCTTGCCCCGCCTGCCTCACAGGCTGACCAATCCGCTCATCGGCAAGCTAACCGATTGAAGATGAACAGGTTTTATCTGAATTGAAGGTTGACACCCCGGCGTATCTCTATAGAATGCCGACACACAGACGCGGGATGGAGCAGTCTGGTAGCTCGTCGGGCTCATAACCCGAAGGTCGTCGGTTCAAATCCGGCTCCCGCAACCAAACATCAAAAAAGGCTACTCGAAAGAGTGGCCTTTTTTGTGCGCACCTGTTTTGTAGCGCCCTGCGTCAAACCAAGGTCTAGACACTCAGCGACGCCAAAACTGGAAATCGTTCTAATTCCGAAACTTAGGCCATCGCTGCGTCCGTTTGCCGCAATTCAACGTTTATTTGACCTGCTTCAGGATTAACGGTTGACACCCCGGCGTATCTCTATAGAATGCCGCCACACAGACGCGGGATGGAGCAGTCTGGTAGCTCGTCGGGCTCATAACCCGAAGGTCGTCGGTTCAAATCCGGCTCCCGCAACCAAACATCAAAAAAGGCTACTCGAAAGAGTGGCCTTTTTTGTATCTGTTGAAAAAGTCCTTTCGCAACAATGATCTGTCACTGTGCAGCAAGCCGTTTGGGGCCCCCCATGCGCCGGGTTCAGACTATGCTCAATCGCAGGCTGGAGCCCTCACGACTGATGTCGCGCCGTCCCCGCCGCCCGGTGACCGGCGTTAATATTTGTGATTATTTTTTTCTACAGGGATTGGTAACTTGGCTGGATACCCCCATCCTGTCGCGCACAATCCAAGAGGTGATTGATGCGCGCCAACTCGTCTGATTCACAAGACACTGTCACAGCGACACAACCGATCAAGGCTGAGCGTTTGCACCTGCTTGATCGATTGAGCAAATACCGCCAACCCATTGGCCTGGCGATCACCCTGCTGTTGTTCGCGATCGCGTTGATTGCCTGTCGCCACCTGCTGAGCGAGCTCGACCTTTACGCGCTGCACGACTCGATCCTCGAAGTTCCGAAACCTGCCTTGTTGGGCGCATTGGGCGCAACCGTGGTGGGCTTCATCATTTTGCTTGGCTACGAATGGTCGGCCAGCCGCTATGCCGAGGTGAACCTGGCGCCGCGCACACTGGCACTGGGCGGCTTCACGGCCTTTGCCATCGGCAACGCCATCGGCCTTTCAATGTTGTCGGGCGGCTCGGTTCGCTATCGCCTCTATGCCCGTCATGGCCTGGGAGCGGCTGAAGTCGCCCGCATGACGCTGTTCGCCAGCCTCTCGCTGGGTTGCGCCCTGCCGCCGCTGGCCGCCCTGGCGACGCTCAGCGAGCTGCCTGCCGCGTCCACCGCCCTGGGACTCTCCGAGACATTGCTTGGCGTAGTGGCGAGCGCCGTGCTCGTGCTGTTTTCGGTGCTGGCCATCGGAATCTACCGTCGCCGACTGCCGGAACAGCCTTACCCGGACAACCTGCTGGTCAGGATCGGGCGCCGCACCCTGCGCCTGCCCGGGACCCGCCTGACGTTCCTGCAATTGATCATCACCGCCCTTGACGTTGCCGCCGCCGCAACGGTGCTCTATCTGTTGCTGCCGGAAACACCGCCCTTTGGTGCGTTCCTTCTGGTGTACCTGCTGGCTTTGGCTGCCGGTGTGCTCAGTCATGTGCCGGGCGGTGTCGGGGTGTTCGAGGCGATCTTGCTGGCGGCCTTTTCCGACACCCTGGGGGCTGCGCCACTGGCGGCCGCCCTGCTGCTCTATCGCCTGATCTACGTGGTCCTGCCCTTGCTGGTGGCCTGCCTGCTGTTGCTGGTCAACGAAGGTCAGCGCCTGTTCCAGACCCGCCAGACATTGCGCGCGGCCTCAGGCCTGGCGGCGCCGATACTGGCGGTGCTGGTGTTTCTGTCCGGTGTGGTCCTGCTGTTCTCCGGCGTCACCCCGGAAATCGACACCCGCCTGGAACACATCGGCTTTCTGATCCCCCATCGACTGGTCGACGCTTCGCACTTCGGCGCCAGCCTGGTCGGCGTGCTTTGCCTGTTGCTGGCCCAGGGCCTGCGCCGCCGGTTGTCGGCCGCGTGGATGCTGACCACCATCCTGTTGCTGGTCGGCGCCCTGCTCTCACTACTCAAGGGTTTCGACTGGGAAGAAGCCAGCCTGATGGTGCTGACGGCGAGCCTGCTCGGGGTATTCCGCCGCTCGTTCTACCGCCCCAGCCGCCTGACCGAAGTACCGTTCTCGCCGCTGTACCTGGTGGCCAGCCTGTGCGTGCTCGGGGCGTCGATCTGGTTGCTGCTGTTCGCCTATCAGGACGTTCCGTACAGTCATCAACTCTGGTGGCAATTCACTCTGGACGCCGATGCCCCTCGCGGCCTGCGTTCGCTGCTCGGGGCTGCCGTGCTGCTGGTCGTGGTGTCGCTGACCTGGTTGCTGCGCACCGCGCGCCCGGTCATTCACCTGCCGACACCCGAGGAGCTGGAGCGCGCCAGCAAGATCCTCATGGCCTCCGCGCAACCCGATGGCGGCCTGGCCCTGACCGGTGACAAAGCGCTGCTGTTCCACCCCAACGACGAGGCATTCCTGATGTACGCCCGTCGCGGCCGCAGCCTGGTGGCGCTGTATGACCCGATCGGCCCGGGCCAGCAACGGGCGGAAATGATCTGGCAGTTCCGCGACCTGTGCGACATCCACCACGCCCGCCCCGTGTTCTATCAGGTACGCGCGGAAAACCTGCCGTACTACATGGACATCGGCCTGACCGCGATCAAGCTCGGCGAAGAAGCCCGGGTCGATCTCAAGCGTTTTGATCTCGAAGCCAAGGGCAAAGAGATGAAGGACCTGCGCTACACCTGGAACCGCGGCACCCGTGACGGCCTGTCCCTGGAGATCTTCGAACCGGGCCAGGCGCCGATGGATGAACTCAAGGTGATTTCCGATGCCTGGCTGACCGGCAAGAACGTCCGCGAGAAAGGCTTTTCGCTGGGCCGTTTCAGCGATGACTACCTCAAGTATTTCCGCATTGCCGTGATTCGCTTCGAAGGACGCCCGGTGGCGTTCGCCAACTTGCTCGAGACCTACGGCCATGACCTGGCCAGCCTCGACCTGATGCGCGCGCACCCGGACGCGCCGAAGCTGACCATGGAATTCATGATGGTCGGCCTGATTCAACATTATAAAAACCATGGATACGCGCGTTTCAGCCTGGGCATGGTGCCGTTGTCGGGGTTGCAACCCCGTCGCGGCGCGCCATTGACCCAGCGCCTGGGCTCGATGGTATTCCGCCGTGGTGAGCAGCTGTACAACTTCCAGGGCTTGCGCCGCTTCAAAGACAAGTTCCAGCCTGATTGGGAACCCCGTTATATGGCCGTGCCCGCCGGACTCGATCCGCTGGTTGCGCTGGCCGACACTGCCGCCCTGATCGCGGGTGGCTTGACCGGATTGGTGAAACGCTGATGATTCAACGCTCCTTGCGGTATGTTTTGGGCACACTGGTGATAGTGGCCCTGATTCTCGCTGGCGGTTTCTGGTACCTGAAACGCCCGGCACCGGAACCGACCCTCGAATGGCTGACCCCGACCGACGGTGCGGCGATGACCCGTGTCATCCCCGGCACCACGCCACGCGCCCAGGTGCTGGTGGCGGTCAACGAAGACCAGAAACTCAGCGACAAACAATTGATGACCCTGAGCCGCAGTGGCTCGGCGCAGATTGTCCAGGTGATCCTGCCCAAGGACTGCCTGCTGCAAAGTCGCGCCCTGCAATCGGGCCTGAGAGAACTCGAAGGCCCGGCAACCCTGGTCAGCGGCATCGGCCCGGGTGCCGTGCTGGCCTGGCGCTGGTTGTCCGAGCAGAAGAATGACAAGGCCCAGGCCGTCTCGGTCGACCTGGCCCTGGAAAAGGGTGGCTGCACTCACCTGCTGCCCAAAAGCGCTGCCCACGGTCACTGGCTGGTCGCGTGGAACGATAACCCGGACGACACCAGTGCCGGCTTCGTGCGTGATCAGCCGAACGCCGAAACCAGCATCAGCGACTACGACATCAACCTGCCGCAAGTACTGAACAACGAACTGCGCAAGATCCTCGTCGGCGGCGACAAAGCCGCTGGCGGCCTGCAGATTCCGGTGGTCGAAGTGCCAGCCGGCCAGGCCAGGGACACCGTGACCCTGTTCCTGTCCGGTGACGGCGGCTGGCGCGACCTCGACCGCGACGTGGCGGGCGAGATGGCCAAGATCGGCTACCCGGTGGTCGGCATCGACACCCTGCGCTACTACTGGCAGCACAAGAGCCCTGAGCAAAGCGCACTGGACCTGACCGAACTGATGCAGCACTACCGGCAGAAATGGGGCACCAAGCGCTTCATCCTGACCGGCTATTCGTTCGGTGCCGACGTACTGCCGGCGATCTACAACCGCCTGGCCGAATCGGAACAGCAGCGCGTCGACGCGATCATCCTGCTGGCCTTCGCCCGCACCGGCAGCTTCGAAATCGAAGTCGAAGGCTGGCTCGGCAACGCCGGCAAGGAAGCCGCCACCGGCCCGGAAATGGCCAAGCTGCCAGCCGCCAAAGTGGTGTGCATCTACGGAGAAGAAGAAACCGACGAGAGTGGCTGCACCGACAAGACGGCGGTGGGCGAAGCCATCAAGCTGCCTGGCGGCCACCACTTCGACGAGAACTACCCGGCGCTGGCCAAGCGTCTGGTGGAGGTGATCGAGAAGCGGCAGGTGAAGGAAACGGCGGCTGCAGAGTGATCTGACAGCCTGCAAAAAGCCCTCGCTACCTCACGGTAGCGGGGGCTTTTTCATTCCACCACACACCACACACCACACATCCCCTGTGGGAGCGAGCTTGCTCGCGATATCGGTAGATCAGTCAGCATTTCTGTTGAATGTGGCACCGCCATCGCGAGCAAGCTCGCTCCCACAGAGGTTCTGAAGTATCCAGCGACCGTCCACAAAAAAGCCCCCGCTGCCACAATGGCAACGGGGGCTTTTTGATGAGGCTTACATCTCGACCTGCGTCCCCAACTCAATCACCCGGTTCAGCGGCAGATTGAAGAAGCGCAAATTGCCATTGGCGTTCTGCAACATGAAGGCAAACAGCGCCTCACGCCAGCGCGACATGCCTTCGAGCTTGGAAGCGATGACCGTTTCGCGACTGAGGAAGTAAGTCGTGCGCATCGGGCTGAAGTCCAGTTCATCGAGGTGACACAGCTTCAACGCCTTCGGTACGTCCGGTTCGTCGGTGAAGCCGAAGTGCAGGATCACCCGGAAGAAACCTTCGCCGTAGGCATCCACCTCGAAGCGCCGCGTCGGCGGCACCCGCGGAATGTCTTCATACACCACCGTCAGCAGCACCACTTGCTCGTGCAGCACCTGGTTATGCAGCAGGTTGTGCAACAGCGCGTGGGGCACGGCATCCGGCCGCGCCGTGAGGAACACGGCAGTACCCTGAACGCGATGGGGCGGTTGTACCGCGATGCTGCTGATAAAGATCGGCAGCGGCAAACCACCCTCATCGATGCGCTCGACCAGCAACTGCTTGCCGCGCTTCCAGGTGGTCATCAGCACAAACAGCGCGAAACCGGCGATCACCGGAAATGCACCGCCCTGAACGATTTTCGGTACGTTAGCGGCGAAGTACAAACCATCTACCAGCAGGAAACCTAACAGGATCGGCACCACAAGGACCGGTGGCCACTTCCACAGCAGCAGAATCACCGCGGACACCAGGATAGTGGTCATCAGCATGGTGCCCGTCACTGCCACGCCGTAGGCCGAGGCCAGGGCGCCGGAGGATTCGAAACCGATCACCAGCAGAATCACGCCGACCATCAACGCCCAGTTCACCGCACCGATGTAGATCTGGCCCTGTTCGGCACTGGACGTGTGCTGGATATGCATGCGCGGAATGTAACCGAGCTGGATCGCCTGACGGGTCAGGGAGAACGCACCGGAAATCACCGCTTGCGAGGCAATCACCGTGGCCAGGGTCGACAGGCCGACCAGCGGGATCAATGCCCAGCTCGGTGCCAGCAGGTAGAACGGGTTACGGGCAGCTTCCGGATCACCCAGCAGGAGCGCGCCCTGGCCGAAGTAGTTCAGCACCAGCGCCGGCAGCACGAGGATGAACCAGGCTCGAGCGATCGGCTTGCGACCGAAGTGGCCCATGTCCGCGTACAGCGCTTCGGCACCGGTCAGCGCGAGTACCACGGCGCCGAGAATCGTCACACCCATGCCCGGGTGGACCATAAAGAAACGCACACCCCACACCGGGTTCATCGCTTCCAGGACTTCCGGATGCTGGCTGATGCCATAGACGCCCAGTGCACCCAGCACCAGGAACCAAGTGACCATGATCGGCCCGAACAGAATACCGATGCGCGCCGTGCCGTGACGCTGGATCAGAAACAGCGCCACCAGCACCACCAGCGACAATGGCACCACCCAATGGTCGATGCCTTCGAATGCCAGACCCAGGCCTTCAATCGCTGAAAGCACGGAAATCGCCGGGGTAATCATGCTGTCGCCATAGAACAGCGCCGCACCGATCAGCCCGCAAACCACCAACAACGTGCGCAACTTCGCGTGGCCCGCCGCCGCCCGCCGGGCCAGTGCGGTCAGGGCCATGATCCCGCCTTCGCCCTGGTTGTCAGCACGCAGTACGAACATCATGTACTTGATCGACACGACCCAGATCAGCGACCAGAAAATGAGCGCCAGAATCCCCAGCACGCCGTCATGATTGACGGGCACGCCATAGCCACCGGAGAACACTTCTTTGAGGGTGTACAACGGACTGGTGCCGATATCGCCATAAACCACCCCGACTGCTGCGACCAGCATGCCGATCGGCTTAACTGCCGAATGCTCGGCACCGGCAGCCTGACTACTTGCCTGACCCATCCACCACTCCTACTTCTCAGACCCGGGCTTCTTTGAAAGAGCCACTATGCTTTGTCGTGCAGCATGCGCTGTTTTACATCAAGTTACAGACGTTTAGTTGACTGTAAAAAACCAGTAAAGCGTAACGGCGCGAAGCATAGCGCAGCACTCGTCGCATTTCCCTGCATAAAGCTGGTCAAGTGAGCGACTCATCGCTAGAATTGCGCACTTTTTGATCAGAGGCGCAGTTCAAGCGCCCGTCCGTCGGTTTTGCCCTGCCCGGCAAGCGGCGTCACAAAATACCGAGGTTAGACATGTCCACCACTCCTGCGCCGGCCAATCCAAAGGTTGGCTTCGTATCCCTGGGTTGCCCCAAAGCACTGGTCGACTCCGAGCGCATCCTTACCCAGCTGCGCATGGAAGGCTATGACGTCGTGTCCACCTACCAGGACGCCGACGTCGTGGTCGTCAACACCTGCGGCTTCATCGATTCGGCCAAGGCCGAGTCCCTGGAAGTGATCGGCGAAGCCATCAAGGAAAACGGCAAGGTCATCGTGACCGGCTGCATGGGCGTCGAAGAAGGCAACATTCGCGACGTGCACCCGAGCGTGCTGGCCGTGACCGGTCCGCAGCAGTACGAGCAAGTGGTCAACGCCGTGCACGAAGTCGTGCCGCCACGCCAGGACCACAACCCGCTGATCGACCTGGTGCCGCCACAAGGCATCAAGCTGACTCCGCGCCACTACGCCTACCTGAAGATCTCCGAAGGCTGCAACCACAGCTGCAGCTTCTGCATCATCCCGTCGATGCGCGGCAAACTGGTCAGCCGTCCGGTGGGCGACGTGCTCGACGAGGCCCAGCGCCTGGTCAAGTCCGGCGTCAAGGAGCTGTTGGTGATCTCCCAGGACACCAGCGCCTACGGCGTCGACGTGAAATACCGCACCGGTTTCTGGAATGGCGCGCCGGTGAAAACCCGCATGACCGAACTCTGCGAAGCCCTGAGCACCCTCGGCGTCTGGGTTCGCCTGCACTACGTTTACCCGTACCCGCACGTTGACGAGCTGATCCCGCTGATGGCCGCCGGCAAGATCCTGCCGTACCTGGACATCCCGTTCCAGCACGCCAGCCCGAAGGTGTTGAAGTCGATGAAGCGCCCGGCCTTCGAAGACAAGACCCTGGCACGCATCAAGAACTGGCGCGAAATCTGCCCGGACCTGATCATCCGTTCGACCTTCATCGTTGGCTTCCCGGGCGAGACCGAAGAGGACTTCCAGTACCTGCTGAACTGGCTGACCGAAGCCCAGCTCGACCGTGTCGGCTGCTTCCAGTACTCGCCGGTTGAAGGCGCACCAGCCAATGACCTGGACCTGGAAGTCGTCCCGGACGACGTCAAACAGGACCGTTGGGAGCGCTTCATGGCGCACCAGCAGGCCATCAGCTCGGCGCGCCTGCAAATGCGCATCGGCCGCGAGATCGAAGTGCTGGTCGATGAAGTCGACGAGCAAGGCGCCGTTGGCCGCTGCTTCTTCGATGCCCCGGAAATCGACGGCAACGTATTCATCGACAACGGCAGCAACCTCAAGCCAGGCGACAAGGTCTGGTGCAAAGTGACCGACGCCGACGAATACGACCTGTGGGCTGAACAGATCTAGTCGTAAAAAATACAAAAAGCCCCGCTCTCTTGACGAGATGCGGGGCTTTTTTACGACTATCGTTTGCACATGGAAGGATTCCTATCAACCACTGCATAAGAGGCAGACGGGCATGCGTCAGCATTCGGTCATCCACACGCCGAAACTCGGCGACTACGAAGAATTGACCCGGGTCTGGGAGGCCTCGGTGCGCGCCACCCACGACTTCCTGCCCGACAGCTACATCAAACTGCTGAAAAACCTTGTGCTGACCCGCTACCTCGACTCGGTGATGCTGATCTGCACCAAGGATTCGAGCCAGCGCATCACCGGATTCGCCGGCGTCGCGGCCGGCAAGATCGAAATGCTCTTCATCGATCCCGACCATCGCGGCCAGGGCCTGGGCAAGAAATTGTTGCGCTATGCCCTGGAACACCTGAACGCCGATGAACTGGACGTCAACGAACAGAACCCGCAAGCCCTCGGCTTTTACTTCAAACAGGGTTTCGAGGTCATCGGTCGCTCGGAAGTCGATGGCATGGGACAGCCGTATCCGTTGTTGCACATGCGTATGCGTCAAAGCCACAAACGTTCACAGCACGGCTGACACAAACACGAACCAGATGTGGGAGCGAGCCTGCTCGCGAAGACGGTGTGTCAGACACCATTGATGTCAACTGACAGATTGCATTCGCGAGCAGGCTCGCTCCCACAAAAAGCCTCACTGCGTAAATGGAACCGGGATTAACCGGCGCCAGGCAGGTACAATGCCCACCCCTTTTTGTTACGGCCCTGACATGACTGACCCGATTCGTCTCTCCAAACGCCTCATCGAACTCGTCGGCTGTTCCCGTCGGGAGGCTGAGCTGTTCATCGAGGGCGGCTGGGTCACCGTCGACGGCGTGGTCATCGACGAGCCGCAATTCAAGGTCGACACCCAGAAAGTCGAGCTTGATCCAGAAGCCAAGGCCACCGCGCCAGAACCGGTGACCCTGCTGCTCAACGTGCCGGCCGGCATGGACGCAGACACCGCCATGGCCACCCTCGGCGCCGAGACCCTGAGCGAAGAACACCGCTACGGCAAGCGCCCCTTGCGTGGGCACTTCCTGCGACTGACCGCCAGCACCGACCTGCAGGCCAACGCCAGCGGGCTGCTGGTGTTCACCCAGGATTGGAAAATCCTGCGCAAACTCACCGCCGACTCCAACAAGATCGAGCAAGAGTATGTGGTCGAGGTTGAAGGCGAGATGGTGGCTCACGGCCTCAACCGTCTGAACCATGGCCTGACCTACAAGGGCAAGGAATTGCCGGCGGTCAAGGCCAGCTGGCAGAACGAAAACCGCCTGCGCTTTGCCATGAAGAACCCGCAACCGGGCATCATCGCCCTGCTGTGCCAGGCCGTCGGCCTGAAGGTCGTCGCCATCCGCCGCATCCGCATCGGCGGCGTGTCCATCGGCAAAGTGCCCGTGGGGCAATGGCGCTACTTGTCCGGCAAAGAGAAGTTCTAAGGCTTCCCGCGCCGCCACACTTTTCGGTGCTGCTGTTTTCGGCGGCACCCATAGCTGAATTATCAGGACTGCACACATGATTCATAACGACGTACTGCGCAGCGTGCGCTACATGCTCGACATCAGCGACAAGAAAGTCATCGAGATCATCAAGCTCGGCGGCCTGGACGTGACCCTGGCAGACCTGGTGACCTATCTCGACAAGAAAGAGGAAGACGAGGAAGGCTTTGTACGCTGCCCCGACGAAGTCATGGCACATTTCCTCGACGGCCTGGTGATCTTCAAGCGCGGCAAGGACGAGAGCCGTCCGCCGCAGCCGATCGAAGTGCCGGTGACCAACAACATCATCCTGAAAAAGCTGCGGGTCGCATTCGAGCTGAAAGAAGACGACATGCACGCGATCCTCAAGGCCGCCGAGTTCCCGGTGTCCAAGCCTGAGCTGAGCGCGCTGTTCCGCAAGTTCGGCCACACCAACTATCGCCCGTGCGGCGACCAGTTGCTGCGCAATTTCCTCAAGGGGCTGACTCTGCGAGTGCGCCCGCAGTAAACCGTTCCCTGTAGGAGCGAGCTTGCTCGCGATGGATTCGACAACGCCGCGATTATCCAGCAAACACGCGTTATCGTTAGCGACCATCGCTGGCCAGCTCCTACAAGGCCGAATGCCCCCTCATTCTCTTCGAAATAGTGGCTCCGCTGACCGCGGCTGACGACTAGGGTGTAAAGACCTCAGTTCTCAGGATTCGCCATGCATCCCTACTTTTCCCTGCAAGGCCGCACCGCCCTGGTGACCGGCGGCACCCGTGGTATCGGCAAGATGATCGCCAAGGCCTACGTCGAGGCGGGCGCCACCGTGTACATCTGCGCCCGCGACGCCGAAACCTGCCGGCAAACCGCCGACGAACTCGGAGCGCTCGGACACTGCCACGCCATGGTGGCCAACCTCGCCACCGAAGAGGGCGTCCTGCAACTGGCCACACGCCTGGGCGAGCAGATTTCCCAACTGGACATCCTGGTGAACAATGCCGGCACCACCTGGGGTGCACCACTGGAGAGCTACCCGATCAAGGGCTGGGAAAAAGTCATGCAGCTCAACGTGACATCGGTATTCAACTGTATCCAGCAATTGCTGCCCC
Source organism: Pseudomonas sp. QLc11A (assembly GCF_052112305.1). Classification (NCBI taxonomy): domain Bacteria; kingdom Pseudomonadati; phylum Pseudomonadota; class Gammaproteobacteria; order Pseudomonadales; family Pseudomonadaceae; genus Pseudomonas; species Pseudomonas sp. QLc11A. The sequence goes on along the minus strand of NZ_JAVAJJ010000005.1, from coordinate 259,706 downwards.
TGCTGCGCAAGGCCGGTTCAGCGCAGAATCCCGCGCGGATCATCAACATTGGTTCGGTGGCCGGGATTTCATCGTTCGGCGAACAGGCTTATGCCTACGGGCCGAGCAAGGCGGCGCTGCATCAACTGTCGAGGATTCTGGCGCGCGAACTGGTGAGCCAGCACATCAATGTCAATGTGATCGCCCCGGGTCGCTTTCCGAGCAAGATGACCCGGCACATTGGCGATGATGAACAGGCATTGGCTGAGGATACGGCGCTGATTCCCATGAAGCGTTGGGGCCGCGAGGAAGAGATGGCGGCGCTGGCGATCAGTCTGGCGAGTACGGCCGGAGCCTATATGACCGGGAATATCATTCCTTTGGATGGCGGATTCAGTCTGTAGATCGGCGGCGCGCCCATCGCGGGCAAGCCACGCTCCCACAGGGTTCTAGAGCGCACACAAAATTTGTGTCGATCACAAAACCTGTGGGAGCGTGGCTTGCCCGCGATGACGGACTGACAGGCGCCACCGGGCTAGAGGTCACGTGAGTTATCATGCCCCCCTCTTCCCGCCTCGACCTCAAACCATGACCTACAGCGTTTCCCCCATCGGCTTCGTACGCTCCTGCTTCAAGGAGAAGTTCGCCATTCCGCGCCAGCCACAACTGGCCCCGGCTGCCCGTGGGGTACTGGAACTGGTGGCTCCGTTCGATCAAGGGGATGCAGTGCAGGGCCTGGAGCAGGTCAGCCACGTGTGGCTGCTGTTCCTGTTCCACCAGGCCCTGGAAGAAAAGCCTCGCCTGAAGGTCCGCCCCCCTCGCCTCGGCGGCAATAAATCCATGGGTGTGTTTGCCACCCGCGCCACCCACCGCCCCAATGGCATCGGGCAATCAGTGGTGAAACTGGACAGGGTCGAAGCCAACCGCCTGTGGATCTCGGGCATCGATTTGCTTGATGGCACGCCGATTCTCGATATCAAGCCCTACGTACCCTACGCCGACATCGTCGATACAGCCGCCAACAGCATCGCCAGCGCTGCGCCGCAGCTGATTCCCGTGCAGTGGACGGACTCAGCACTGCTGCAGGCTCACGAGCATGCCCGGCGCCTTGATGAGCCTTTGGTTGAGCTGATCGAGCAATGCCTGGCGCAAGACCCACGCCCGGCCTATCAAACGCCGGCACCCGAGCGGGAATACGGCGCGCAGTTCTGGGATCTGGATGTGCGTTGGCACTACCCGACACCGGAGCTGATCCGCGTCCTGGAAGTCATTCCTGCAAAGGGCTGAACGCCGGAATCGAATAAGCCCGCATGACCTTCCCAAGTCATGCGGGCTTTTCAGATGGGCTGCAAATCTACTGTAGGAGCGAGCCTGCTCGCGAAAAACCTGAGGACGCCGCTGGGTATCAAGCTTCCCGCGTTATCGTTGACCTCCATCGCGAGCAGGCTCGCTCCTACAACGTGACCTGCGGTCACTTCTCTACGAACGCACGCTCGATCAGGTAGTCACCCGGCTCGCGCATCCGCGGCGAAACCTTCAGGCCGAAGCTGTTCAGCACTTCGCTGGTCTCGTCGAGCATGCTCGGGCTGCCGCACAGCATGGCGCGGTCGTCCTGCGGGTTGATCGGAGGCAGACCGATGTCGCTGAACAGCTTGCCGCTGCGCATCAGGTCGGTCAGGCGACCTTCGTTCTCGAACGGCTCGCGGGTCACGGTCGGGTAGTAGATCAACTTGTCACGCAGGGCTTCGCCGAAGAATTCGTTCTGCGGCAGGTGCTCGGTGATGAACTCGCGGTAAGCGACTTCGTTGACGTAACGCACGCCGTGGCACAGGATCACTTTTTCGAAACGCTCGTAGGTTTCCGGGTCCTGGATGACGCTCATGAACGGCGCCAGACCGGTACCGGTGCTGAGCAGGTACAAATGTTTGCCTGGCTTCAAGTCATCCAGCACCAGCGTGCCGGTAGGCTTCTTGCTGATGATGATCTCGTCGCCTTCCTTCAGGTGCTGCAACTGCGAAGTCAGCGGACCATCAGGCACCTTGATGCTGAAGAACTCGAGATGCTCTTCCCAGTTCGGGCTGGCAATCGAGTAAGCGCGCATAAGCGGGCGGCCGTTGGGCTGTTGCAGGCCGATCATCACGAACTGACCGTTCTCGAAGCGCAGGCCCGGATCACGGGTGCACTTGAAGCTGAACAGAGTGTCGTTCCAGTGGTGAACACTGAGGACACGCTCGTGGTTCATGTTGCTCATGTACGTGGGACTCCTGGAGATTGGTCTGCGCGTGTTCGGTGTGCTCTGCAAGAAAGCCAGCTCTGCGCAATTGCATCGCATTCTAAAGGCAGAGACAATATCTGTTAAATGGATTATTAAGATAAGGGTTATCGGTTATATCGATATGCGATTTACTCTCCGTCAACTTCAAGTATTCGTCGCTGTCGCCCAGCAGGAAAGCGTGTCCCGTGCTGCGGGCCTGCTCAACCTCTCGCAATCGGCGGCGAGCACCTCGATCACCGAACTGGAGCGCCAGTGCAGCTGCCAACTGTTCGACCGCGCCGGCAAACGGCTGAGCCTGAACGCCCTCGGTAAACAACTATTGCCGCAAGCGGTCGCCCTGCTGGACCAGGCCAAGGAAATCGAAGACCTGCTCAACGGCAAGTCCGGTTTCGGCTCGCTGGCCGTGGGCGCGACCCTGACCATCGGCAATTACCTGGCCACCCTGCTGATCGGCAGCTTCATGCAGCGCCATCCGGAAAGCCAGGTGAAGCTGCATGTGCAGAACACTGCCAATATTGTGCAGCAGGTGGCCCACTATGAAATTGACCTGGGTCTGATCGAAGGCGACTGCAGTCACCCGGACATCGAAGTGCAAAGCTGGGTCGAGGACGAACTGGTGGTATTTTGCGCCCCTCAGCATCCGCTGGCCAAGCGCGGCACGGCCACCATGGACGAATTGAGCCACGAAGCCTGGATCTTGCGCGAACAGGGTTCCGGCACACGGTTGACCTTCGATCAAGCCATGCGTCATCACCGTTCTGCTTTGAATATCCGTCTGGAGCTTGAGCACACCGAAGCGATCAAGCGCGCGGTGGAGTCAGGTTTGGGAATTGGCTGCATTTCCCGGCTGGCTTTGCGCGACGCATTTCGCCGCGGCAGCCTGGTGCCTGTCGAAACGCCGGATCTGGATCTGGCGCGACAGTTTTATTTCATCTGGCATAAACAGAAATATCAGACCTCGGCGATGCGCGAATTCCTCGATCTGTGCCGCGCCTTCACCGCCGGGGTTCAGCGCAGCGACGAGATCGTGCTGCCGACGATCGCTTAGAGCAGGATGACCGCCCACACCAGGGCAATCATGCTCAATGCCACGAACTGGGCGGCACTGCCCATGTCCTTGGCATTCTTGGACAGCGGGTGCCGTTCAAGGGAAATGCGGTCGATGGCCGCTTCCACGGCCGAATTGAGCAACTCGACGATCAACGCCAACAGGCAGACCGCGATCAACAACGCCTGTTCGACCCGGCTGACATTCAGGAAGAACGACAAGGGAATCAGGATGACGTTGAGCAATACCAGTTGCCGAAAAGCGGCTTCGCCGGTGAAGGCTGCGCGCAGGCCATCCAGCGAATAACCGGAGGCATTGAGAATACGTTTCAGACCGGTCTGGCCTTTGAAAGGTGACATAGAGTGGGCAACTGACAAAAAAGGAAGTGGGAAAGCTAGTTCAACCAAAGTCAAAAAAGCGTGAAGTTGCCAGCCTTTAAAGGCTGGAAGTTGACTCAAGTTGTTGCAAGAGCAGCGCAGCCTGGGTCCGGGTCCGCACATTCAGTTTACGGAAAATCGCGGTCACGTGCGCCTTGATAGTCGCCTCGGAAACACTCAACTCGTAGGCGATCTGCTTGTTCAGCAAGCCTTCGCAGACCATGGTCAGCACGCGGAATTGCTGCGGCGTCAGACTGGCAAGGCCTTCGCTGGCGGCCTTGGCCTCTGCCGAGACGCTGACCGCTTCGAACGCCTGCGGTGGCCAGAACACATCGCCATCGAGGACCGCACGCACGGCTTTCTGGATCACACTCAAGTCGCTGGATTTGGGAATGAAGCCACTGGCGCCGAATTCGCGGGACTTGACCATGATGGTCGGCTCTTCCTGGGCCGAGACCATGACCACCGGAATCTGCGGGTACTGACCGCGCAGCAGGACCAGCCCGGAAAAACCGTAGGCCCCCGGCATGTTCAGGTCCAGCAGTACCAGATCCCAGTCGGACTTTTCCGTCAGGCGGACTTCCAGTTCGGCAATGCTCGCCACCTCCACCAGACGGACATCCGGGCCAAGGCCCAGGGTCAACGCTTGATGCAAGGCACTACGAAACAGCGGATGGTCATCGGCAATCAGGATTTCGTATGTGGCCATTTTTCAAGTGATCCTGTTTTTCAGGGGACGCCCGATGCATTCGGACCTCGCCAAAGCACCTCAAGGCACAGCCATGGAGCTGCACTGACAAGGCACGCTCAACGCAAAAAAAGCCATTGCAAACGCTGGCCGCACCCTGATCGGCGCCAAGCATGCCCAGCGAAGCCAGGGTGGTCAAGCAGCATGCCCGGTACAGTTTATCGCAGTATGAGCAACAATCAGTCCACCCATGGAGTGACCGACTGGACATAGGGCATCAACTCGGCATGCGCCGGGGTCGAAACGTTCATGTCCAACTGATGTTTGGCGTCGAGGTAATGCTGGCTGAACACATCAAAGTAGGCATCCAGCGCCGAGGCTGCGTCGACATCGCCCGCAAGGTCGAGACACAGCGCCGCCACTTCCGCCGTGCACAGATGCTCGCTGCGGGTCGAGCGGCGCAACCGGTAGCGCGAGAGTTTTTCGGGCAGCAGGCTGAGGATCGGCAATCGATCGAAATAGGGACTCTTGCGAAAGATCTTCCGCGCTTCGGTCCAGGTCGCGTCCAACAGAATGAACAACGGACGCTTCGCGCCATCGACATCCACACTGTTTGTCACCCGCTCAGGCTCGACATATTCACCCGGAAACACCAGGTACGGCTGCCATTGCGGATCGGACAACAGCGCCAGCAACTTCGGATCGACCTCCGTACGGGACCAGATGAAGGCGTGGTTGTCAGGGACCACGTCGGCGATCAGCCAACCGGTGTTGCTCGGCTTGAACACTTCCTTGTTGGTCATGATCAGGCATACACCAGAGCGAGTCGCGACCTGCGGACGCCATGCGCACAGGCAGTGGCTCTCGATCACCCGGCAGTCACGGCAACGCGGCGCACGCCAGCCACGGGCCTGAATCGGCTTGATGCCCTCCTCCTCACGCTGATCGCGCAAGCGGGCTACGGCATTCAAGGCAAAGCGCGCGGGGGTGGGGCTCATAGCGGGCAACGCCCACAGAGAAGGGAACTCGACACGAAAAACACTCGACAGGGTAAAAAGTGCCAGCAGTTTACCAGACCGCCCGGTGCAAGCCTGTACCGTCCAGCCCGCCTCCCCTATAATTCGCCGCCACTGAACGCACAGTCACGTGACGGGTCAAACCCCCATCACTGAACCAGGAGAGTTTCATGCTGCGCCTTATCGTTCCTACCGCGGCTATTTTGCTGGCGTCGTCCCTCAATGCCCAGGCTGCGTCCTTGAAAGACACGGAACTGAACAAAATGCTGCAAAACGTCGCCACCCAGAGCAGCGTCGGCACTCCTCGAGCGATCAACGAAGACATACTCGATCAAGGCTACACCGTTGAAGGCAAACAGCTGATCAACCACCTGAGCGTGCAGAGCAGCCACGCCGACAAGATGCGTGCAGACCCGAAGGCTGTGTACTTCCAGTTGGGTGCTTCTGTCTGCAGAAACGAAGGGTTTCGCAAGCTGATGGCCAAGGGCGCGATCATGCGTTACGACTTCACCGAGGTGAAGACCAACCGTCCGGTTGGTTCCGCAAGCTTCCAGGAATCGGATTGCCTGCAACCGGCCAAGAAGAAAAAGTAATCACCGGGAATTGGCGCGCCGCTGTTCATCCTCGGCGCGCAATTCTGCCAGCAGCGCCTGCAAGTAATGCGAACGGCGTTCGCCGCCACGCAAACGCCGGCAGCACTCCTCTTCGAGGCTCAAATGATTGGCCTCGGCTGATGACTTCAACAATCGATACAGTTGCGTATCGACCTCCAGAACGACTCTGGCCATGGTTTCCCGCCTCCCTGCACTTCACTCATGTTTGAGCGATTAAATCCTTGAACTGCATATACCGTGCGTCCTGCCGTTGACGCAAAGTTGTCGTGTGGCACCTGTAACTTAGTAAATCAGAGTGCGGCACACGCGACGCCTGATCAGACGAGCGGTGAAACCACCTTGCAAATCGTCAATAAGCGGTTGCCAGCAAAGACGTTGTGGCGCAATGATCAATCAGCGCAAATCATTGTGAAGGTCTAAATTTCAGGTATCCACCTTCACTTTTTCAGGGCTGGAAAGGGGCTGGCCGTCGCTTGTCGTATTGTGCGATTGTTTCTTTCATCCAAGGGAAAAACAGAACCTGTTTGGATGATCCGATGCCTTTCGGGTCAAGTAGATCGCCCAGGCATGGGCCTGGGCAGACAGCGACACATGAAGTGTCGTGGCGCGGCGTACGTTGTCGGGCCGAAGGTTCTGTGCAGAAGGAGAAGTTGAATGCCTTACCAACCGAATGACCTCCTGAGCCGTCATTTTGAAGAAAGCGGCCACGACCTCCTCAGCAAGGTCGAAGAACAACTCAAGCTGATTTCACCCAACAGCCCGAATATCCCGATCTACCGTGACATGATCCTGACCGTGCTGCGCATGGCCCAGGAAGACCACAACCGCTGGAACGCCAAAATCACCCTGCAAGCCCTGCGCGAACTGGAACAGGCCTTCCGCGTGCTCGAACAATTCAAGGGACGGCGCAAGGTCACGGTTTTCGGCTCGGCCCGTACCCCCATGGAACATCCGCTCTACAGGATGGCCCGGGAACTCGGCGCCGCTCTGGCGCGCTCGGACATGATGGTCATTACCGGCGCCGGTGGCGGCATCATGGCCGCCGCCCACGAGGGAGCCGGCCTGACACACAGCCTGGGGTTCAACATCACCCTGCCCTTCGAGCAGCATGCCAACCCCACTGTCGACGGCACGACCAACCTGCTGCCCTTCCATTTTTTCTTCACCCGCAAGCTGTTCTTCGTCAAGGAAGCCGATGCCCTGGTGCTGTGCCCGGGCGGCTTTGGCACGCTGGATGAAGCCCTGGAAGTGCTGACGCTGATTCAGACCGGCAAGAGCCCATTGGTGCCCGTGGTGCTGCTCGACGCGCCGGGCGGTAAATTCTGGCAAGGCGCACTGGACTTCATTCACCAGCAACTGGAGGAAAACCACTACATCCTGCCCACTGACATGAAGCTGGTGAGACTGGTCTACAACGTCGAAGAAGCGGTAGAGCACATCAACCAGTTCTACGGCAACTTCCACTCCAGTCGCTGGCTCAAGCATCAGTTCCTGATTCGCATGAATCACTCACTCAACGACCAGGCACTCGAATACATGCAGGAGGCTTTCGCCGACCTGTGCCTGAGTGATCATTTCCATCAGCACACTTACAGCGGTGAGGAACACGACGAAGCCGAATTCAGCCATCTGGCGCGACTGGTCTTCAACTTCAACGCCCGCAATCATGGCCGCCTGCGCGAACTTGTGGACTACATCAACCTGCCGGAAAACTGGGCACAATCAAAATCCCAGGCACAACAACGCACGCGGGAGTCGTCAAAGGTTACGTGAGGCATAAAAAAAACGGCCCGCTATCGAAATAGCAGGCCGTTTCAGTTCAGTCGTCCATCCCTCGACCGCTGAACAGGCGGTTGATCATTTCCATGGAGTATCCCCGATACGCCAGGAACCTGCCTTGTTTGGCGCGCTCCCGGACATCTGCCGGCAATTGCCCGGAGAATTTACGTCGCCAGGTGTCGGCCAGTTGCTCCTGCCAGTCGATACCGCTCTCACGCAGGGCAAGTTCAATATCGGTGCGCTGCAGGCCGCGCTGGCTCAACTCTTCACGAATGCGTAAAGGGCCATAACCGGAACGGGCACGATAGGAAACAAAACTTTCGAGGTAACGGGTTTCAGACAACAACCCCTCTTCCGTCAACCGGTCGAGTGCTGTTTCGATCATTTCAGGGAGGGCGCCGCGCTGACGCAGTTTACGCGTCAGCTCGACTCGACCGTGCTCGCGTCGTGCGAGCAGGTCCATTGCGGTTCGCCGCACCGCGACGAGTGTATCGAGTACGGCGGTCATCGCTTCGATCAGATATCAGCGTCAACCAGGTCGTCTTCGGTCTCTTTGACCGCAGAAGCTTTGGCGTCTGCTACGGATGCCGGGGACAGGAGCTTGTCACGCAGTTGCTTCTCCAGCTTTGCCGCGACTTCCGGGTTGTCCGCCAGGAACTTGGCCGAGTTGGCCTTGCCCTGACCGATCTTGGTGCCTTCATAGGCATACCAGGCGCCGGACTTCTCAACGAAACCGTGCAGAACACCCAGGTCGATCATCTCACCGTTGAGGTAGATGCCCTTGCCGTAAAGAATCTGGAACTCGGCCTGACGGAACGGCGAAGCTACCTTGTTCTTCACGACCTTGACGCGGGTTTCGCTACCAACGACTTCATCACCTTCCTTCACCGCGCCAGTACGACGGATGTCCAGACGAACCGATGCGTAGAACTTCAGAGCGTTACCACCGGTGGTGGTTTCCGGGCTACCGAACATCACGCCGATTTTCATGCGGATCTGGTTGATGAAGATCACCAGGCAGTTGGCGTTCTTGATGTTACCGGTGATTTTACGCAGAGCCTGGGACATCAGGCGAGCTTGCAGGCCCACGTGCATGTCACCCATTTCGCCTTCGATTTCAGCCTTTGGCACCAGGGCGGCCACGGAGTCGACGATGATCACGTCAACCGCGTTGGAACGCACCAGCATGTCGGTGATTTCCAGGGCCTGCTCGCCGGTGTCCGGCTGGGAAACCAGCAGGTCGTCAACGTTGACGCCCAGCTTGCCGGCGTACTCAGGGTCGAGGGCGTGTTCGGCGTCGACGAATGCGCAGGTCGCGCCGGCTTTTTGAGCCTGGGCGATCACGGACAAGGTCAGCGTGGTTTTACCGGAAGATTCAGGACCGTAGATTTCAACAATACGGCCTTTTGGCAGACCGCCGATGCCAAGAGCAATGTCCAGACCCAGAGAGCCAGTGGAAATGGCCGGGATCGCCTGACGGTCCTGATCGCCCATACGCATTACGGCACCCTTGCCGAATTGACGTTCGATCTGACCCAGGGCCGCAGCCAAGGCTTTCTTCTTGTTGTCGTCCATTAAAGTCCTCACGTAATCAATAAGGCCTGACGGCCAACACCTGTATAAGTAGCCAGTATTATTCCACAGCGATTCCGGATCGCCTACCCCTGATTTGAGATTTCTGCCGTGGCATAGCGCAGCAGCCCCTCTAGCGCGGCCTTCACCGTTTGTCGGCGCACCTCGTCGCGGTCACCGGCGAAGTGTTGCAACTCGCTGAACACTCGCTCGCCCACACCCCAGGCCAGCCAAACCGTCCCCACCGGCTTGCTCGGCGAACCACCGTCCGGCCCGGCTACGCCACTGACCGCCACGGAAAAATACGCACGACTTTTCTCCTGCGCGCCCCTGGCCATTGCCTCGACCACCTCGCGACTGACCGCCCCCACCGTGGTGAACAACTCCACAGGAACATCCAGTTGCAGGTTCTTCTGCAGATTGGAGTAGGTGACATAACCGGCCTCGAACCACGCCGAGCTGCCGGGAATACGGGTAATCGCCTCGGCGATCCCGCCTCCGGTGCAGGACTCGGCCGTGGAAACGTGGGCATTGAGAACCTGCAGTTGCCTGCCAAGGTCAGCGGCGAGTTGAGTGATTACTTTCACGGTCATCTCCTGATGGGCGGAATGGGTTAACCGTACACCAGCAGACCGCACTTGCAAGCGACTGGAGCGATCAAAATGTAAAGAACCAGAGGCTCTGGAAAAGGCCTGCCGAGGATTCAATCTTCGACGTCGCCGGATGGAACTTGACTGACGCCCATGCGCTTGGCCGCCCAACGCTCATACAAACCCAAAACCACGTCAGTCCCGGCCATCGCCGCCAAACAACCGCCTGCACAAGCAGCCCAAATGGAAATATTGGCGGCGTGCAGCAACATGATGACCGAGGCGCCGCAGATCATGCTGGAGCCAGACCGCAGGCTCAGGCGCCGGATAAGGGGCCAGCCACGAACGCCCTCTTTATCGGCACGCCACATTTCACCGGTAACGCCACCGAGTATTGGCAGGCTGATGACCAGCCAAAGAGGCATGTCCAGCAACGCATATTGCTCAGCGGTCATTTCATGCCTCCTTGAGTGAACGGTCATACCGTGTTCTTGAATGGATAGGCAACAAGATTATGCATTTGTGCATATTCAGTCAATGCGTAAACGCATACAAGGAGACAATCCGATGCTTTCAGCAAACGAAAAAAAACCGCTCAGGAAGCGGGTTTCATCTGAACGCAGGGGGTGTCAGCGGGCGTACATGCCCCACCAGAAGACATGTCCGAGGATAACAATCGGCTCCTCCTGGATGTCCTGAAAGGTGTAATCCTCGTCCGGGTGTTCATCACGATTAAAGCTGCGCAGACGGATCCCGGTCGGCAGGCGATAAAGCTGCTTTACCCGAAGTTGGCCGTTGTGATTGATTGCATAAAGGTCGCCGTCAACGATATCGCCAATGCCGCACTTGCCAGCATTGACCCCGACCGTGGCGCCATCGCGCAGTACCGGCAGCATGCTGTTGCCCCGCACTGTCACGCACTTGGCCTGGTCGAACTGTACGCCGTTATGGCGCAGGCTACGTTTGCCGAAACGCAGGCTAGAGCGCTCGCTTTCTTCGATGACGAATCTTCCCGATCCTGCGGCCAATTCAACCTCGCGAAGAAAGGGGACCGACACCTCGTCGTCATCGACAGGGGTATCGTCGTCCCACAGGCTGATATCCTTGAGTTCCGAATGCACAGGAGCGCGCCCGGCATTGGTGACGGGCGCGACGTCCGCGCGACCGCGCAACTGGTCGGTGCTCACGGAAAAATAGTCGGCAATTTTCGAAATGTGCCGATCCGAAGGATCGACGATCTTCCCGCTGAGAATACGCGAGAGCGTGGATTGAGGCACGCCGGTACGACGGTGAAGCTCCATGGGGGAGATCCCGTGCTGATCGAGCAATACTCTTAAGACAGTAGATACGTTGCGTTTGTGCATAACGCGCATAGTGCTGGTTATTTTCGCAGAAGACAAATGCCCAATTGCATAATCGATGCATGACCTGTTTTTTGCATCGTAAAAGAGGTCACCCGGCCGCGATGCCTGCGTCGGGTAGAGCGCCCATGGTAACCTTGCGCCCATCGCGGAAAAGCCCGGCCGTTGCCCCGCTTTTGCCCCACCTATTTCAACGAGCTTCCTGACAATCCGATGAATAAAGCCGTCTCCGACCTGTCCTCCCACACCCCGATGATGCAGCAGTACTGGCGCCTGAAAAACCAGCACCCGGACCAGCTGATGTTCTACCGCATGGGCGACTTCTACGAGATCTTCTATGAAGACGCGAAGAAGGCCGCCAAGTTGCTGGACATCACCCTGACCGCCCGCGGGCAGTCGGCGGGGCAGGCGATTCCGATGTGCGGGATTCCTTACCATGCCGCCGAAGGTTACCTGGCGAAACTGGTGAAGCTTGGCGAATCGGTGGTGATCTGCGAGCAGGTCGGTGACCCGGCCACCAGCAAAGGGCCCGTGGAGCGGCAGGTGGTGCGCATCATCACACCGGGGACGGTGAGTGACGAGGCGCTGCTGGATGAGCGTCGAGACAACCTGATCGCTGCCGTTCTGGGTGACGAGCGCCTGTTCGGTCTGGCGGTGCTGGACATCACCAGTGGCAACTTCAGCGTGCTGGAAATCAAGGGGTGGGAAAATCTGCTGGCGGAGCTGGAGCGGGTCAACCCGGTGGAACTGCTGATCCCGGATGACTGGCCCAAGGATTTGCCGGCGGAAAAACGCCGCGGTGTGCGTCGCCGTGCGCCATGGGATTTCGAGCGCGATTCAGCGCTCAAAAGCCTGTGCCAGCAATTCTCGACCCAGGACCTCAAAGGCTTTGGCTGCGAAAACCTGACGCTGGCCATCGGCGCCGCCGGTTGCCTGCTGGCTTACGCCAAGGAAACCCAGCGCACTGCCCTGCCTCACTTGCGCAGCTTGCGTCATGAACGCCTCGACGACACCGTGGTGCTCGATGGCGCCAGCCGTCGCAACCTGGAACTCGACACCAACCTGGCCGGGGGCCGCGACAATACCCTGCAATCGGTGGTGGACCGTTGCCAGACGGCCATGGGTAGCCGCCTGCTGACCCGCTGGCTGAATCGCCCGTTACGCGATTTGACGGTGCTGTTGGCGCGCCAGACCTCGATCACCTGCCTGCTCGACGGTTACCGCTTCGAGAGACTGCAACCGCAGCTCAAGGAAATCGGCGACATCGAGCGGATTCTTGCGCGGATCGGCCTGCGCAATGCCCGCCCGCGCGACCTCGCCCGCTTGCGTGACGCCCTCGGCGCACTGCCCGAACTACAAGTGGCAATGACGGAGCTTGAAGCCCCGCACCTCCAGCAACTCGCCAGCATCACCAGCACCTACCCGGAGCTGGCGGCACTGCTGGAGAAGGCCATCATCGACAACCCGCCCGCGGTCATTCGTGACGGTGGTGTACTGAAAACCGGCTACGACAGCGAACTCGACGAACTGCAATCGCTCAGCGAAAACGCCGGACAATTCCTGATCGACCTCGAGGCACGGGAAAAGGCCCGCACCGGCCTGTCGCACCTGAAGGTCGGTTACAACCGCATTCACGGTTACTTCATCGAGCTGCCAAGCAAGCAGGCTGAGTCGGCACCGGCCGACTATATTCGCCGCCAGACGCTCAAAGGCGCCGAGCGTTTCATTACGCCGGAACTCAAGGCGTTCGAAGACAAGGCATTGTCAGCCAAGAGCCGCGCCCTGGCCCGCGAGAAGATGCTGTACGAAGCACTGCTCGAAGACCTCATCGCCCAACTTCCACCCTTGCAGGACACCGCCGGCGCCCTGGCCGAACTGGACGTCTTGAGCAACCTGGCCGAGCGTGCACTGAACCTCGACCTGAACTGCCCGCGCTTCGTCAGTGAGCCGTGTATGCGCATCAGCCAGGGCCGCCATCCGGTGGTCGAGCAAGTGCTCACCACGCCGTTCGTGGCCAACGACCTGAGCCTGGACGACAACACCCGCATGCTGGTGATCACCGGCCCGAACATGGGCGGTAAATCCACCTACATGCGTCAGACCGCTCTGATTGTGCTGCTGGCGCATATCGGCAGCTTCGTGCCGGCGGCCAGTTGCGAATTGTCGCTGGTCGATCGCATCTTCACCCGGATCGGTTCCAGCGATGACCTGGCTGGCGGGCGCTCGACCTTCATGGTGGAAATGAGCGAAACCGCGAACATTCTGCACAACGCCACCGAGCGCAGCCTGGTGTTGATGGACGAAGTCGGGCGCGGCACCAGCACCTTCGACGGCCTGTCGCTGGCCTGGGCGGCGGCCGAACGCCTGGCGCATCTGCGTGCCTACACGCTGTTCGCCACCCACTACTTCGAACTGACCGTCCTGCCGGAGGCCCAGCCGCTGGTGGCCAACGTTCACCTCAATGCCACCGAGCACAATGAACGCATCGTGTTCCTGCACCACGTGCTGCCCGGCCCGGCCAGCCAGAGTTACGGCCTGGCGGTCGCGCAGCTGGCGGGCGTACCAAGTGAGGTGATCACCCGTGCCCGCGAGCATTTGAGCCGCCTGGAAGACACCGCACTGCCCCATGAGTCGCCAGCACCTGCCAAAGGTAAACCGGCGGTTCCACAGCAAAGCGACCTGTTTGCCAGCCTGCCACACCCGGTGCTGGAGGAACTGGCCAAGCTCGATCTGGACGACATGACACCACGTCGTGCTCTCGAAATGCTCTATACACTGAAGACACGGATCTAACGCAGCGGCTTGCAAGCTGTTAGAATCTCGCGCGGTTTGGGATGCTGCTGGCTAATAGCCTGGCCAGCAGACTATCGCTCCCAAACCTGGCGACCCCTACGAGAAGGGGCGCAGCAAGCCGCGCCTGAGGAGAAAATTAGAAATGACCTTCGTCGTCACCGACAACTGCATCAAGTGCAAGTACACCGACTGCGTAGAAGTCTGTCCGGTGGACTGCTTTTACGAAGGCCCGAATTTCCTGGTGATTCACCCGGATGAGTGCATCGATTGCGCGCTGTGCGAACCTGAATGCCCTGCCGTGGCTATCTTCTCCGAAGATGAGGTTCCGGCCGGCATGGAGAACTTCATCGAGCTGAACGCTGAGCTGGCCGATATCTGGCCGAACATCACCGAACGCAAGGATCCAATGCCCGATTCCGCAGAATGGGATGGCAAGCCAGGCAAGATCGCAGACCTCGAACGCTGATTACCCCCGCGTTCGCGAAAAAGGCCCCACAAGGGCCTTTTTGCTTTTCTGCAGGCAAAAAAAGGGGCGGTTTGACCCGCCCACATTTTTTCCCTATTCCCTGTGTTCCTTTTCATCGTCCTGATGAATCGCGTCCTGCGATTTCCCTATCCCTCATCCTTGAAGGACGTGTCTGTCCGTTGACACAACCTGAATACTAGAGCTTTTCACTCCCGGATCAATCGCCCCTTGGCGCGTAATCCAACTGTCACACGTCATTAATAATAAAAAATAGCCATATAAATCAAAAAGATAAAAACGAAAGGCGTTCAACATGGACGATTGCCAGGGTGTAAAAATAACGAACACTTACGCAAGTGTAAGCCTGGGCTTACAGCACAAAACCGAAATCCCGAGGGGATTCGGTCTACTGGTCAGGCAATAAAAAACCCCGAGCCAGTCGGGGTTTTTCATGCCATCGCAGTGAGTGCCTTATTGGAACAGCGACTCGCTCGACAGACCATTTTTTTCCAGTATCTCGCGCAGCCGCTTCAAGCCTTCCACCTGAATCTGCCGGACCCTCTCGCGGGTCAGGCCGATTTCCAGGCCGACGTCTTCAAGGGTGCTGCTTTCATGACCGCGCAGGCCGAAGCGGCGTACAACCACTTCGCGTTGCTTGTCGGTCAGTTCCGAGAGCCATTGATCGATGCTCTGGGACAGGTCGTCGTCCTGCAACAGTTCGCATGGATCGGTCGGGCGGTCGTCAGTCAGGGTGTCGAGCAGGGTTTTATCCGAATCCGGCCCCAGCGAGACGTCAACGGAGGAAACACGCTCGTTAAGGCCGAGCATACGCTTGACCTCTCCCACCGGTTTTTCCAGCAGGTTGGCGATTTCTTCGGGTGAGGGTTCATGGTCGAGTTTTTGCGTCAGTTCCCGCGCAGCCCGCAGGTACACATTCAGCTCTTTGACTACATGGATCGGCAGCCGGATGGTCCGGGTCTGATTCATGATTGCACGTTCGATGGTCTGGCGAATCCACCAGGTCGCGTAGGTCGAGAAACGGAAACCGCGTTCCGGATCGAACTTCTCCACCGCCCGGATCAAGCCGAGGTTGCCCTCTTCGATCAGGTCCAGTAGCGACAGCCCACGATTGACATAGCGTCGGGCGATTTTCACCACCAGTCGCAGGTTGCTTTCGATCATGCGCTTGCGCCCGGCCGGATCGCCACTTTGCGACAGGCGCGCAAAATGAACTTCTTCTTCGGGTGATAGGAGGGGAGAAAAACCAATTTCATTGAGATACAGCTGCGTGGCATCGAGTGCCCGCGTGTAGTCAATGTACTTGTGTTGTTTCAACGATGCGGAGTGTTTGGATTTGGCACGAACGGAAGGTGGAGCCGCCCCTTCATCATTCGACATCGAATCCGTATCAATGCTGCTCTCCATCAGGAGAACCTCATCGTCGATGTCAAACTCCGGCACTTCTTTACTGAGAGCCATTGTTATAGTCCTTTGGTGAGTTCGACCTCAAGCTCAAGCGGCGCCTCTCTCCCTGGCAACGCTGGAGCCTGTCCCCTCTACGCGACGGAACAGGCTGGTAAGCGATCAACGACGTGGCAGGAATTGCAGCGGATCTACAGGTTTACCCTGGCGGCGAATCTCAAAATGCAGTTTCACCCGGTCTGTACCCGTTGACCCCATTTCGGCAATTGTCTGTCCGACCTTGACCTGCTGCCCCTCCCGAACCAACAGCCTGCGGTTATGTCCGTAGGCACTAACGTAGGTTTCACTGTGCTTGATGATCACTAATTCGCCGTAGCCCCTTAAGCCACTCCCGGCATATACCACCGTCCCATCAGACGCAGCTAAAACAGGCTGTCCCAAATCTCCGGCGATATCAATTCCTTTATTCAAACTACCGTTTGAAGAGAATTTTCCAATCAGAATGCCATTAGATGGCCATCCCCAGCCGGTCGGGGCTGGCCCCGGAGGAGGTAACGGAGCGGGGGCAGGTTTGTTCGCGACGGACGGTACAACTGTCGTTGTGCTGGTAGTCGTACCGTTTGCCGAACGACGGATGACCGTGGTTTTACTCGACGACGAAGGCGTTGAACTGGACGAACTGACCACAGCCGTCGACGTTGAACCGGTACGACCATCAAAGCGAATCGTCTGACCCGGACGGATGGTGTAGGGCGCGGGAATATTGTTTCGGGCTGCAAGGGCCTTGTAGTCCCAGCCGTAACGGAAAGCAATGGAAAACAGGGTGTCCTTGGGACGCACCACGTATTGCCCGGTGGTCACGGCTGGACGCTGAGCCGCCGCATTGTTGCGGTCCACGACACGAACATCACTGGATTTGTTGCTGGAACAACCGACCAGCAATGTACTCAATACAAGGCCAGTCACCAGGCGCTGAAAGCTCGTTTTACTCATACGCTGCGCAATGACTGTGAGACTCACCCGCCGCTCCCTCTGTGGTGGCTGAAAATGTTAAATACCGGAGTCCGGCATGAACTGTCGCAAGTATAACGGGCCGTGCACGCTTTACCTTTAATGTGGCGAATCGCTGTCGCGCACACGTTTGCTGCCTGAAGATGAATCCCGTTGAAACAATCGATACCGCTGTAAGACAAAGGCAATCGAAGAGAATTCAGCGCGCCGAAACAAATGCTCAGGCCAATGGCCCATTGAGCAATGGCACGAAGCGCACAGCTCCCAGAACATGCCTGGAAAAACCTTGTTCCTCGCGGATGATCAGCATCAATTGCTGGACTTCGCCGGCCCCGACCGGGATCACCATTCGGCCTCCCGGAGCCAACTGGTCAAGCAATGCCTGGGGCACGTCAGTCGCCACGGCGGTGACGATAATCCCGTTGTACGGCGCCAGCGCCGGCCAGCCTTCCCAACCATCGCCCCAGCGGAACACCACGTTGCGCAGGTTCAGTTCGACCAGACGTTCCTTTGCCCGATCCTGCAGAACCTTGATGCGCTCGACCGAGAACACACGCTCGACCAGTTGCGACAGCACTGCCGTCTGATAACCCGACCCGGTGCCGATTTCCAGCACCTTGTCGAGGGGACCGGCCTCCAGCAGCAGCTCGCTCATGCGCGCCACCATATAAGGCTGGGAGATGGTCTGGTTGTTGCCAATCGGCAGCGCAGTGTCTTCATAGGCACGGTGCGCCAGCGCTTCGTCGACGAACAGGTGACGCGGGGTCCGGCGAATGACCTCCAGCACCCTGGCGTTGGAAATGCCTTCTTCGTACAGGCGCTGAATCAGCCGCTCCCGGGTTCGCTGGGAGGTCATGCCGATGCCGCGACGCAGCATATCGTCTTGTTCGCGACCCATCAGCGCAGCCCCTCCAGCCAGCCGTCCAGACTTCTGAAGGCATCATTGAAGGTGCGATCCAGTTGCAACGGCGTGATCGACACATAACCCTGCATCACTGCATGGAAATCGGTACCCGGTCCACCGTCCTCGGCATCTCCGGCCGCGGCGATCCAGTAACCGGACTTGCCTCGCGGATCTACCACTTTAATCGGTGCCGCGGCACGGGCTCGATGGCCCAGGCGGGTCAACTGGATACCGCGGATGCGATCGAGCGGCAAATTCGGAATGTTCACGTTCAGTACCGTACGCGGTGGCAGATCCAGGTCAGCATGGGCTTCAACCAGTTTGCGCGCGAAATGGGCAGCTGTGGGAAGGTTCTCTACCTGGCGTGAGACCAGCGAAAAGGCAAACGAAGGGTGTTTCAGGAAACGCCCCTCAAGGGCCGCCGCCACCGTGCCGGAATACAGGACATCGTCCCCCAGGTTCGCGCCCAGGTTGATACCGGAAACCACCATGTCCGCTTCGCGCTCCAGCAGGCCGTTGAGGCCCAGGTGCACACAATCGGTTGGCGTGCCGTTGAGGCTGATAAAGCCGTTGGCCAGGGTTTGCGGGTGCAACGGACGGTCGAGCGTCAGCGAACTGCTGGCGCCGCTCTTGTCCTGGTCCGGGGCGATAACCACGCACTCGGTGTAATCCGCCAGCGCAGCATAAAGCGCGGCGAGACCGGGTGCTGTTACCCCATCGTCGTTAGAAATCAGAATACGCATGGGCTGTCCGTCTGCCCCACCGGCACCAGATCAACAAGCTCGCGCACCAATACGGTGGCGAAGCATCCGGCCGGCAGGACGAATTCCAGTTGCAGAATGTCCAGCGAGGGATAATGCCACGTCAAACCGCCAATGGGCAGCCGCAGGATGCGACGTTCGTGGCTCATACCGGCGTTGATCAGCCAATCACGCAAATCCGCTTCGCGTTCGGCGATGGCCTGTTCCAGTTCATGGACAACCCCCAGGGCCGGCGAGTCACCTTCGCCCCACTGCGGACCGGTCGGGTGCAGATCGAGAATTGCCAGGCGCGGGTCGCTGCACTCGGCTTCACCTGCCGGGAAAAAGCTGCGGCTGTCGGTAAATGCCAGCAGATCGCCCACCTGGGCACGCTGCCAGGTGCCGTCGGCGACACGTGCAGCCAATACCTGGTTGAACAGAAAACTGCGCGCCGTGGAGAGCAGCCGCGAGCGTACGTTACGCTGCTCCGGCAGGGCCTTGCGCGCGGCCCAGGCGCGAGCATCGACGACGTTACCGCCGTCATGGCCGAAACGCTGGGCGCCGAAATAATTGGGGATGCCTTGTTTGGCGATTAGTTGCAGGCGCTCTTCAAGCGCAGCCTTGTCACCGGCGAACTGCGTCAGGCGCAAGGTAAAGCCGTTGGCCGAGTGCGCGCCACGTTGCAGCTTGCGCTTGTGGCGGGCGGTCTTGAGGATCTTCAGCGTATCGTTTTCCGCGGCTGTCAAATCAGGGTCGGCCTTGCCCGGCAGCTGCACGCTGAACCACTGGCGAGTCAACGCCTGACGGTCCTTGAGCCCGGCATAACTGACGGTACGCAAGGGCACACCCGCAGCCTTGGCAATCCGGCGCGCCGCTTCTTCAGTATTCAGGCCGCGCTTTTCCACCCATATCCACAGGTGTTCGCCTTCGCCACTGAGGGGAATGTCGAGGACTTCGTCGACCTGGAAGTCTTCCGCGATCGCCTTGAGGACCGCCGTGCCGAGAGCCTCACCGTAAGCCCTCGGGCCGAGCAATTGCATTTCGTTCATGCGCGCAGCAACAAGGCAACAGAGTGCACGGCAATGCCTTCTTCGCGACCGACAAAGCCGAGCTTTTCGGTGGTGGTAGCTTTCACGTTCACTTGATCCAACTCTACTTGAAGATCCGCGGCAATCAGCGCGCGCATCGATTCGATATGCGGGGCCATTTTCGGCGCCTGGGCGACGATGGTGTTGTCGACGTTGCCGACTTTCCAGCCCTTGGCATGGACCAGTGCGACGACGTGACGCAACAGCGCACGGCTGTCGGCGCCCTTGAATTGCGGGTCGGTATCCGGGAAATGCTTGCCGATGTCACCCAGCGCCGCAGCGCCGAGCAAGGCATCGCTCAAGGCGTGCAAGAGGACGTCACCGTCTGAGTGGGCGAGCAGCCCGAAGCTGTGTGCAATGCGCACACCGCCCAGAGTGATGAAATCGCCTTCAGCGAAACGGTGCACATCATAGCCGTGGCCAATACGCATAAAAAAAACGCCCCGATTTTTGTCAGGGCGTGATTCTACCTGCATTAGCCAACCAGAGCATGCGCGTGATGCCGCAAGTGCTCATCGATGAAACTGGCGATGAAGAAATAGCTGTGGTCATAGCCCGGTTGCAGGCGCAACGTCAGCGGATGACCGACCAGTTTGGTCGCCTGCTGCAAGGCTTCCGGCTTGAGCTGGGTGGCAAGAAAATCGTCGCGATCTCCCTGGTCGACCAGCAGCGGCAGCTTTTCATCGGCCTCGACAATCAACGCGCAGGCATCCCATTCACGCCATTTCGAACGGTCCTCTCCCAGGTAGCGGGAGAAGGCTTTGTGCCCCCACGGGCAATCCATCGGATTGTTGATGGGTGAGAACGCCGATACCGAACGATAACGTCCCGGGTTGCGCAAAGCACAGACCAGCGCGCCGTGGCCGCCCATGGAATGTCCACTGATGCCGCGCTTGTCCGACGCCGGGAAATGGGCTTCAACCAATGTCGGCAATTCCTGCACAACGTAGTCATGCATCCGATAGTGTCGCGACCAGGGTTCCTGGGTGGCGTTCAGGTAAAACCCGGCGCCGAGGCCGAAGTCCCAGGCACCATCCGGATCGCCCGGCACATCAGGACCGCGAGGGCTGGTGTCCGGTGCGACGATGATCAGCCCCAACTCGGCGGCCATGCGCATGGCGCCGGCCTTCTGCATGAAGTTCTCGTCGGTGCAGGTCAGGCCGGACAACCAGTACAACACCGGCAGCTTGCCGCCCCGCTCCGCCTGCGGCGGCAGATAGACGGCGAACACCATGTCGCAGCCGAGCACGTCGGAGCGATGGCGATAGCGCTTGTGCCAGCCGCCGAAGCTTTTCTGGCAGGAGATGTTTTCCAGGCTCATGACAGACCTCAGAAATGAATGACGGAGCGGATGCTTTTTCCTTCATGCATCAGGTCAAACGCCTTATTGATATCTTCCAGGCCCATGGTGTGGGTGATGAAGGTATCCAGCGGGATCTCACCGGTCTCGGCCATTTCCACATAGCTTGGCAACTCGGTACGGCCACGCACACCACCGAACGCCGAACCGCGCCAGACGCGGCCGGTGACCAGCTGGAACGGACGGGTGGAGATTTCCTGGCCGGCACCGGCAACACCGATGATGACCGACTCGCCCCAGCCCTTGTGGCAGCACTCCAGTGCCGCGCGCATCAGTTGCACATTGCCGATGCACTCGAAGGAAAAGTCGACGCCACCGTCGGTCATGTCGACGATGACTTCCTGGATCGGACGATCGAAGTCTTTAGGGTTCACGCAATCGGTTGCACCCAGCTGTTTTGCGATCTCGAACTTCGCCGGGTTGATGTCGATGGCGATGATGCGGGCAGCCTTGGCTTTGACCGCGCCGATGACGGCCGACAGACCGATGCCGCCGAGGCCGAAAATGGCCACGGTATCACCCGGTTTGACCTTGGCTGTGTTGAGCACGGCGCCGATACCGGTAGTGACGCCGCAGCCCAGCAGGCAGACTTTTTCCAGTGGCGCTTCCTTGGCGATTTTCGCAACGGAAATCTCCGGAAGCACGGTGTACTCGGAGAAGGTCGAAGTACCCATGTAGTGGAAAATCGTTTCGCCCTTGTAGGAAAAACGCGAAGTGCCGTCTGGCATCAAGCCTTTGCCCTGGGTCGCGCGAATCGCCTGGCAGAGGTTGGTCTTGCCTGACAGGCAGAATTTGCACTGGCGACATTCCGGGGTGTACAGCGGGATCACATGGTCGCCTACCGCCACGGAGGTCACACCCTCGCCGACGGCTTCAACGATCGCCCCGCCTTCGTGACCGAGGATCGACGGGAAGATGCCTTCCGGATCAGCGCCGGACAAGGTGTAGGCATCGGTATGGCAGACACCGGAGGCCACCACGCGCAGCAAGACTTCGCCGGCCTTGGGCATGGCGACATCGACTTCAACGATTTCGAGGGGCTTCTTGGCCTCGAAGGCAACGGCGGCGCGCGACTTGATCATGATGACTCTCCAGTGAATAAAAACGAGACAAGGAGTGTAATACATGGCCAACCGATGAATAATCGACGCAAATGCAAAATATTATTGCCATACAGGGATAATCATCGATGTCCGAAAACCGCTGGGAAGGGATCGACGAGTTTGTCGCTGTCGCCGAGTGCAACCAGTTCACCGCTGCGGCGGAGCGCCTGGGGGTTTCTTCCTCCCATATCAGTCGACAAATCGTACGCCTCGAAGAGCGCCTGCAAACCCGTTTGCTCTACCGCAGTACCCGCCGGGTCGCGCTGACCGAGGCCGGGCAAACTTTCCTGCAGCATTGCCAACGCTTGCAGGACGGCCGCGAAGAGGCACTGCGCGCGGTGGGTGACTTGACCAGCGAGCCCAAAGGCATGCTGCGCATGACGTGCGCCGTGGCTTACGGTGAACGCTTCATCGTGCCGTTGGTGACCCGTTTCATGGGGCTGTATCCGCAACTGCGCATCGATATCGAATTGACCAATCGGCAACTCGACCTGGTACATGATGGCCTCGATCTGGCGATCCGCCTCGGGCGCTTGCAGGATTCACGGCTGGTTGCCACCCGCCTCGCGCCACGGCGCATGTTTCTCTGCGCATCACCCTCCTACATTGAGCGCTACGGCCGGCCGCACAGCCTGTCGGAACTCAGTCGCCACAACTGCCTTATCGGCAGTTCGGATCTCTGGCAACTGGAGCAGAACGGGCGGGAATTTTCCCAGCGAGTCCAGGGAAATTGGCGCTGCAATAGTGGGCAAGCCGTACTGGACGCGGCGCTACAGGGCGTGGGGTTGTGTCAGCTGCCGGACTATTACGTGCTGGAGCATTTGAAGAGCGGCGCATTGATTTCGTTGCTGGAGGCGCATCAACCGCCGAACACCGCGGTTTGGGCGCTTTATCCACAGCAACGGCATTTGTCGCCGAAGGTGCGCAAGTTGGTGGATTTTTTGAAGGAGGGGTTGGCTGAAAGGCCGGAATACCGAAGCTAACTGGCGTGTCAACAAGATGCCGGTGCCCAGACTACCGCTATCGCGAGCAAGCTCGCTCCCACAGGTTTTGCTGGCGTTTACAAGATTTGTGTTCGACCCCCGTCCACTGTGGGAGCGAGCTTGCTCGCGATTGGGGGCAGCACAAAACCAATGTCAATCAGTGACGATTGGCCCACCGCTGTCTCAACCACTCAAGATCTTCAGGACGCGTGACCTTGAGATTGTCAGACCGCCCTTCGATAAGGCGTGGTGCCGAACCGGCCCACTCCATGGCCGAAGCTTCGTCGGTAATGACGGCATCCGCCACCAGGCTGTCAGCCAACGCCCGATGCAATGCCCCAAGGCGAAACATCTGCGGCGTGTAGGCCTGCCAGATCACACTGCGATCCACGGTTTCGAGCACACGACCGTGCTTGTCGACCCGCTTGAGCGTATCCCGTGCCGGAACCGCCAGCAGTCCGCCGACAGGGTCGTCAGCCAGTTCAGCCAACAACTTGTCCAGGTCGTCACGACTGAGGTTCGGCCGTGCGGCATCGTGAACCAGTACCCAATCCTCATTATCAGCGCCCTGCGCATGCAGGTGCAGCAAGGCATTGAGCACCGATCCGGAACGTTCGGAACCGCCCTCGACCCGGACAATACGCGGGTCACTGGCACACGCCAGGTTCGGCCAATAAGGATCGTCGACAGCAAGACTGACCACCAGGCCTTTAAGGCAAGGATGATCAAGGAAACAGCCGAGGCTGTGTTCGAGAATAGTGCGCCCGCCCAATTGCAAGTATTGCTTGGGACGGTCCGCGGCCATACGGGCACCGACGCCCGCGGCAGGAATCACGGCCCAGAAGGCCGGTAACGTCTGGCTCATTGCGCCAACTGGTAAAGGGTTTCACCATCCTTGACCATGCCCAACTCATGGCGAGCCCGTTCTTCAACGGTCTCCATGCCCTTTTTCAACTCACTGACTTCGGCGTCCATTACCCGATTGCGCTCCAGCAATGCCTGGTTCTCAGCTTGCTGATCCGCGATCTGCTGCGTCAACTCGGCCACTTGCGCCAGACTGCCGTTTCCCACCCACAGGCGGTACTGCAAGCCAGCCAGCAACAAAAGCAGAATGAGGAACAACCAATTGGGACTGCGCATCGAATATCAGGTATCCAGTGAAAAAAGACAGCCATGCCAAACGTGAAGCTTCTGATAGCACGAAGCCTGGAAGAACCAGGCTTGTGCATATAAGGCATCAGATTAGTGGCAAAAACGTCGCTGTAGCGATTTTTCCGACACAATCCGGTGTCTTTTTTACCATGTACCTACTCAGCCGCGGAATTCGCCACGACCGTTGTACTTGGCCTTGCCATTCAACTGCTCTTCGATACGCAGCAGTTGGTTGTACTTGGATACGCGATCGGAACGGCACAGGGAACCGGTCTTGATCTGGCCAGCCGAGGTGCCCACGGCCAGGTCGGCAATGGTCGAGTCTTCGGTTTCGCCGGAGCGGTGCGAGATCACGGCGGTGTAACCGGCAGCCTTGGCCATCTGGATGGCTTCCAGGGTTTCGGTCAGGGTGCCGATCTGGTTGAACTTGATCAGGATCGAGTTGGCAATCTTCTTGTCGATGCCTTCTTTCAGGATCTTGGTGTTGGTCACGAACAGGTCGTCGCCTACCAGTTGGGTCTTCTCGCCGATCTTGTCGGTGAGGATCTTCCAGCCAGCCCAGTCGGACTCGTCCAGGCCATCTTCGATGGAGATGATCGGGTAACGCTCGGTCAGGCCTTTGAGGTAGTCAGCGAAACCTTCGGCGGTGAACACCTGGCCTTCGCCGGACAGGTTGTACTTGCCGTCTTCGTAGAATTCGCTGGCCGCGCAGTCCAGGGCCAGGGTCACGTCGGTGCCCAGCTTGTAACCGGCATTGGCCACGGCTTCGGAGATCACTTTCAAAGCGTCTTCGTTGGAAGCCAGGTTCGGCGCGAAACCACCTTCGTCACCGACGGCAGTGCTCAGGCCACGGGCCTTCAGTACGGCTTTGAGGTGGTGGAAAATCTCGGTGCCCATGCGCAGACCTTCCGAGAAAGACTTGGCGCCAACCGGCTGAACCATGAATTCCTGGATGTCGACGTTGTTATCGGCGTGCTCGCCGCCGTTGATGATGTTCATCATCGGAACCGGCATCGAGTAGACACCCGGGGTGCCGTTCAGGTTGGCGATGTGAGCGTACAGCGGCAGGTCCTGGTCCTGTGCGGCGGCCTTGGCGGCAGCCAGGGAAACGGCGAGGATCGCGTTGGCGCCCAGGGAACCTTTGTTTTCAGTACCGTCGAGCTTGATCATTGCCAGATCGAGCGCTTTCTGGTCGCTTGGGTCCATGCCTTTCAACAGGTCCTTGATCGGACCATTGATGTTGGCTACGGCCTTCAGAACACCCTTGCCCAGGTAACGGCTCTTGTCGCCATCACGCAGCTCGAGCGCTTCACGCGAGCCAGTGGAAGCACCGGACGGCGCGCAGGCGCTGCCGATGATGCCGTTATCGAGAAGCACATCCGCTTCCACGGTGGGATTGCCACGGGAGTCGAGAACTTCACGACCTTTGATGTCGACGATTTTAGCCATTGTTGTAAACACTCCAAAGTTGACGAAAACGACGCAGCTGTAGGAAATCTTTGGTCGTCGGCAAGCGAGGTGCAGCGGGCAGTCTTGCAGACGACAAGGCTCAGGCTCGAGGGCCTGAGCATTAAATCGTGCGGTACTTTACCGGAGAATTGAGGATTACGCGGTTTCTACCGTCGGAAAACTCTTCACCAGTTCGTCCAGGGCTTTGAGCTGGGCCAGGAATGGCTCCAGTTTGTCCAGGCGCAAGGCGCAAGGACCGTCACATTTGGCGTTGTCCGGATCCGGGTGGGCTTCCAGGAACAGGCCGGCCAGCGACTGGCTCATACCGGCCTTCGCCAGGTCGGTGACCTGGGCGCGACGACCGCCGGCGGAATCGGAGCGACCGCCAGGCATTTGCAGCGCATGGGTCACGTCGAAGAACACCGGGTATTCGAACTGCTTCATGATGCCGAAGCCGAGCATGTCGACGACCAGGTTGTTGTAGCCGAAGCTCGAACCACGCTCGCAGAGAATCAACTGATCATTTCCCGCTTCCACGCACTTGTTCAGGATGTGCTTCATTTCCTGAGGCGCGAGGAACTGGGCTTTCTTGATGTTGATCACGGCGCCCGTTTTGGCCATCGCGACCACGAGGTCGGTCTGGCGCGACAGGAAGGCCGGCAACTGGATGATGTCGCAGACTTCAGCGACGACGGCGGCCTGGTCAGGCTCGTGAACGTCGGTGATGACCGGCACGCCGAAGGCTTGCTTGATGTCCTGGAAGATGCGCATGCCTTCTTCCAGGCCCGGACCACGATAGGAGGTCACAGAAGACCGGTTGGCCTTGTCGAAACTGGCCTTGAACACGTAAGGGATACCGAGCTTTTCGGTGACCTTCACATACTCTTCGCAAACCTGCATGGCCATGTCACGGCTTTCCAGCACGTTCATGCCGCCGAACAGCACCATGGGTTTGTCGTTGGCAATCTCGATGTCGCCGACGCGGATGATCTTCTGTGCCATCGGGGTTACGCCTTCTTCTGGTGTTGAGCCAACGCGGCCTTGACGAAACCGCTGAACAGCGGATGACCGTCGCGTGGCGTCGAGGTGAACTCAGGGTGGAACTGGCAAGCGACGAACCATGGATGATCCGGTGCTTCAACCACTTCAACCAGTGCGCCATCCCCGGATCGACCGGAGATTTTCAAACCGGCTTCCATGATTTGCGGCAGCAGGTTGTTGTTCACTTCGTAGCGATGACGGTGACGCTCGACAATCACGTCCTTGCCGTAGCAGCCGTGAACCAGGGAACCCGGCTCCAGCAGGCAATCCTGCGCGCCCAGGCGCATGGTACCGCCCAGATCGGAAGCTTCGGTACGGGTTTCGACCGCGCCGGTGGCATCTTCCCACTCGGTGATCAGGCCCACGACCGGGTGACCGCTTGCACGATCGAACTCGGTGGAGTTGGCGTCTTTCCAGCCCATCACGTTACGTGCGAACTCGATTACGGCCACTTGCATGCCCAGGCAGATGCCCAGGTATGGAACCTTTTTTTCGCGAGCGTATTGAACGGCAGTGATCTTGCCTTCAACGCCACGCAGACCGAAGCCGCCAGGCACCAGGATCGCGTCGACGCCTTCCAGCAGCGCAGTGCCCTGGTTCTCGATGTCTTCGGAATCGATGTAGCGCAGGTTGACCTTGGTACGGTTGCTGATGCCGGCGTGACTCATCGCTTCGATCAGCGACTTGTAGGCGTCCAGCAGCTCCATGTACTTGCCGACCATGGCGATGGTGACTTCGTGCTCAGGGTTGAGCTTGGCGTCGACCACGGCTTCCCACTCGGACAGATCGGCACCGCCGCATTGCAGGCCGAAGCGCTCGACGACGAAATCGTCCAGGCCCTGGGAGTGCAGGATGCCCGGGATCTTGTAGATGGTATCGGCGTCTTCCAGCGCGATCACCGCACGCTCTTCAACGTTGGTGAACTGCGCGATCTTGCGACGCGACGACACATCGATCGGGTGGTCGGAGCGGCAGACCAGCACGTCTGGTTGCAGGCCGATGGAACGCAGTTCCTTCACCGAGTGCTGGGTTGGCTTGGTTTTGGTTTCACCGGCAGTGGCGATGTACGGCACCAGTGTCAGGTGCATCAGCATCGCGCGCTTGGCGCCGACTTCGAAACGCAGTTGGCGGATCGCTTCGAGGAACGGTTGCGACTCGATGTCACCCACGGTGCCACCGATCTCGACCATTGCCACGTCAGCGTCGCCGGCACCCTTGATGATGCGGCGCTTGATTTCGTCGGTGATGTGCGGAATCACCTGGATGGTTGCACCCAGGTAGTCACCACGGCGCTCTTTGCGCAGGACGTGTTCGTAGACACGGCCGGTGGTGAAGTTGTTGTTCTGGGTCATGGTCGTGCGGATGAACCGCTCGTAGTGACCCAGGTCCAGGTCGGTCTCGGCGCCGTCGTGTGTGACGAACACTTCACCGTGCTGGAACGGGCTCATGGTGCCCGGGTCGACGTTGATGTACGGGTCCAGCTTCAGCATGGTGACCTTAAGTCCCCGCGCCTCCAGGATGGCCGCCAATGATGCCGATGCAATGCCTTTCCCCAATGAAGAAACAACACCGCCCGTGACGAATATGTAGCGCGTCATGAAAAACCCTAGAAGTCTGCGTTAAAGCGGTCCGAGCCGCCGGGGAAAGCGAAGGAAGGCCGAAGCCCCCGATCACCTGCATTAATCACAGTGCACCTTTCAAAAAAACCGCCGCGTTGGGACAGACCGGGAAATGAATCACCGGTTCGTTGCTCGCTACACATTTTTTGGAATCGCCCAGCAAAGACTGCTTGGTAATCGGCAACTCCTGCAATTCAGGCGAATCCACAGAAGTTGTATCAAGAAGGGAGCGTAGTCTACCGGAAAGCCCCTTTCAGCTCAAACCTTGATCTTCGTTCAGTGGCTGCCAATGCAAATGCCAGTTACCGATCGCACCGCCATCGAGCCCGTTGAGGTTCGCTACCGCCAGCAATTGCCCGTCTTTGTAGAGCAGCGGCAATCTGCCGCGCACGAAGGACGGTACAGCGCTTTCATTGAGCAAACGTTTCAGGTCCCGATGGCCGCGGCCTGGCAAAGCCATGACCTCTCCCCCTTCACGATAGCGGATCTGTAACGGGCCATCGGGGATTTGTCCGGTGAGCGACAGCGTGCCGTTGTCCGGAGTTACCAGCGGTGAACGCGGGTCCTGCCACGTTCCGGCGACAGGCAGAGGGCGCAACCAGCGGCCCGACAACCACCAGATCCGCCCGCCCGCCCGATGCAGTTCACCATCGGCCAGCCGCCACACCGGGCAGGCATCGCCGCTGGCGTCGCGCAAATCCTCCCAACCCGACCAATGGTCAGTGTCCGGCAGACGGGTCAGCGGTTCGAGCCAATGACTCAGGGCATTGCGCTGCCGGGCAGCGGAGAGTTGCGCAAGCGACGCCAGTTCAAGGGATCGCAAGCCCAGCCAGGCGAATTCACTGACAGAGTTGGCGTTACGCAAATCCATGTCTGCCAGTTCTTCGAGCAACCCCTGCGCTTCAGTCAGATGCGCCGCACTGCGGGCCATGGTTGCCACCGCTTGTGGCCAGCGCCGGGTCAAGGCGGGGAAGACTTGATGCCGCAGGTAGTTGCGCGAGTACTGCCGATCTTCGTTTGAAGGGTCTTCGATCCAGCTCAAGCCATGCTCGTTGGCATAGGCCTCCAGTTCAGCCCGCGTGACGTCGAGCAATGGCCTCAGCAGATGGCCCTTGCCCAACGAGCGCTGACGCGGCATACCCGACAGCCCGCGCACGCCGGCCCCACGCAACATACGGAACAACAAGGTTTCCGCCTGATCGTCGCGGTGCTGGGCTGTCAGCAGGACCTCCTCGGGCAGTATCACTTCGGTGAACGCGTGATAACGCGCGTCCCGCGCCGCACGCTCCAGACTGGCACCGGGCTGCACCTGCACCCGAACGATCTGCAACGGGACGCCCAGCGTAGCGCACACAGAACGACAATGTTCCGGCCACGCATCGGCCACGGCTTGAAGGCCGTGATGAACATGGATGGCGCACAGCGCCGGCAGGGATTCGGTTTTTGCAAGATGTGCCAGCAGATGCAGCAGGACAGTGGAGTCCAGGCCGCCGGAGAAGGCGATGCGCCAGGTCGCAGCATTGCGCCACGGTTTAAGATTCAGCAAAAGCCTGGAAGGCAAATCAATCGCGGACTGACTCATATCTGCCTCTATGCACAAATCAAATGTGGGAGCGAGCTTGCTCGCGATAGCGGCCTAACATTCAACACATTCGTCGACTGTTACACCCTCATCGCGAGCAAGCTCGCTCCCACATGGGCACTGCGCGTTCGGCTTAGAGACCGTAGCTCATCAGACGATCGTAACGGCGCTTGAGCAGCGCGTCGTTGTCGAACTTCTTCAGCATCGCCAGCTGCGAGCTCAGCTCGGCGCGGATCGATGCAGCGGCAGCAGCCGGATCACGGTGCGCGCCGCCCAATGGCTCGCCAATCACCTTGTCCACGATGCCCAGGCCTTTTAGGCGCTCGGCGGTGATGCCCATCGCTTCTGCGGCATCCGGTGCCTTCTCGGCGGTTTTCCACAGAATCGAAGCGCAACCTTCCGGCGAAATCACCGCGTAAGTCGAGTATTGCAGCATGTTCAACTGGTCGCAGACACCGATTGCCAGTGCACCACCGGAACCACCCTCACCGATCACGGTGGCGATGATTGGGGTTTTCAGGCGCGCCATGACCCGCAGGTTCCAGGCAATCGCTTCGCTCTGGTTGCGCTCTTCAGCGTCGATGCCAGGGTAAGCGCCCGGGGTGTCGATGAAGGTCAGGATCGGCATCTTGAAGCGTTCGGCCATTTCCATCAGGCGGCAAGCCTTGCGGTAGCCTTCCGGACGCGGCATGCCGAAGTTGCGGCGAACCTTCTCGCGCACTTCACGGCCCTTCTGGTGGCCGATGACCATGACTGGCTTGTCGTCCAGACGGGCGATGCCGCCAACGATGGCCGCGTCGTCGGAGAAGTGACGGTCACCGTGCAGTTCGTCGAACTCGGTGAAGATGTGTTCGATGTAGTCCAGGGTATACGGACGTTTCGGGTGACGTGCCAGGCGTGCGATCTGCCAGCTGGTCAGCTTGCCGAAAATGTCTTCGGTCAGCGTTTTGCTCTTGTCCTGCAGGCGGGAGATCTCATCGCCGATATTCAGCGAATTGTCATTACCGACCAAGCGCAACTCTTCGATCTTGGCTTGCAGGTCGGCGATCGGCTGTTCGAAATCTAGAAAATTCGGGTTCATAGGCGTCCGTCTTGGGTCGAGTCCCAAGGGATCTTGGGCCGGCCGGTTGTCTATTCGCGCCCTACCTTAAGGGACAGGCGCGTTGAGGTCGAGATTAAAAATTCAGGTCTGGGTCAGGGCAATCTGATAGCACTGACCGTCAACGGTATTGGAGGAAGACGTTGTCTCGCCCGAACTGGTCACGCAGGGCTTGAATCAACGCATCCGCCGGATCGATTCGCCAGCCCTCGCCGAACTGCAACAAGGCCTTCGCATCAGGGCTGGTGTAGTCCATGGTGATCGGGCACGCACCGCGGTGACGCTTCAACAGTTCGCCCAGCCAGCGTAGCTGATCGCCCTTGAGATCCTTGGCATGCAACTTCAGACGCAGGCTTTCGGCCAGGTTGGTGCGCGCATCCTCCATGCTCATCACCCGCTTGACCCGCAATTTCAGGCCACCGGAGAAGTCGTCATTGCTGACCTCGCCTTCGACCACCACCATCGCGTCGGTCTGCAACAGTGACTGCGCCGAATGGAACGCCTCGGAAAACAGCGAGGCCTCGATCCGTCCGGAGCGGTCGTCGAGGGTGATGAACCCCATCTTGTCGCCCTTTTTGTTCTTCATCACCCGCAAGGCGATGATCATCCCGGCAACGGTCTGGGTATCACGCGCCGGTTTCAGATCGATGATGCGCTGGCGGGCGAAGCGACGGATTTCACCCTCGTACTCGTCAATCGGGTGACCGGTCAGGTACAGGCCGAGGGTATCTTTCTCCCCTTTGAGGCGCTCCTTGAGGGTCAGCTCCTTGGCCTTGCGGTGGTTGGCGTAGACGTCGGCGTCTTCTTCGACAAACAGACCGCCAAACAGGTCCGAGTGACCGCTGTCCTGGGTCCGCGCGGTCTGCTCGGCCGCCTTGATCGCTTCTTCCATGGCCGTCAGCAGCACTGCGCGGTTGCGGTCGATGTTGGCCTGGTAGGCTTTCTGCTCATCGTGGAAGTACGGCCCGAGGCGATCCAGGGCACCGCTGCGGATCAAGCCGTCGAGGGTGCGCTTGTTGATGCGCTTGAGGTCGACCCGGGCACAGAAATCGAACAGATCCTTGAACGGCCCGGCCAGACGCGCTTCGGTGATGGCCTCGACCGGTCCCTCACCCACGCCCTTGATGGCACCCAGGCCGTAGATGATCCGGCCTTCGTCGTTCACCGTGAACTTGAACTCGGAAGTGTTTACGTCCGGCGCGTCGAGACGCAGCTTCATGGTCCGCACTTCTTCGATCAAGGTCACGACCTTGTCGGTGTTGTGCATATCCGCCGAGAGTACCGCGGCCATGAACGGCGCCGGGTAGTGCGCCTTCAGCCACGCGGTCTGGTACGACACCAGGCCGTAGGCAGCGGAGTGCGATTTGTTGAAGCCGTAACCGGCGAACTTTTCCACCAGGTCAAAGATGTTGCCGGCGAGGTCGGCATCGATATTGTTGGTGGCGCAACCTTCAATGAAACCGCCGCGCTGCTTGGCCATTTCCTCGGGTTTTTTCTTACCCATGGCGCGACGCAACATGTCCGCACCACCGAGGGTGTAACCGGCCATGACCTGGGCAATCTGCATCACCTGTTCCTGATACAGGATGATGCCGTAGGTCGGTGCCAGTACGGGCTTGAGGCCTTCGTACTGGTAGTCCGAGTGCGGATACGCCAGCTCGGCGCGACCGTGCTTGCGGTTGATGAAGTCGTCCACCATGCCCGATTGCAGCGGACCCGGACGGAACAGGGCCACCAGTGCGATCAAGTCTTCCAGGCAGTCGGGCTTGAGCTTTTTGATCAGCTCTTTCATGCCCCGGGATTCAAGCTGGAACACCGCCGTGGTTTCGGCTTTTTGCAGCAAGGTGTAGGTCGGTTTGTCGTCCAGCGGAATGAACGCGATATCCAGCGGCGGCTCGTTGACCTTGGCGCGGTCGCGGTTGATGGTTTTCAGCGCCCAATCGATGATCGTCAGGGTCCGCAAACCGAGGAAGTCGAACTTCACCAGACCGGCCGCTTCAACGTCGTCCTTGTCGAACTGGGTTACCAGACCGTCACCCGCCTCGTCGCAGTAGATCGGCGAGAAGTCGGTCAGCTTGGTTGGCGCGATAACCACACCACCAGCGTGCTTGCCGACGTTACGCACAACGCCTTCGAGCTTGCGGGCCATCTCCCAGATTTCCGCGGCTTCTTCATCGACCTTGATGAAGTCACGCAGGATCTCTTCCTGCTCGTAGGCCTTTTCCAGGGTCATGCCGACTTCGAACGGGATCATCTTCGACAGACGGTCCGCCAGGCCATAGGACTTGCCCTGCACCCGCGCCACGTCGCGGACCACAGCCTTGGCCGCCATGGAACCGAAGGTGATGATCTGGCTTACCGCGTTGCGGCCGTACTTCTCGGCCACGTAGTCGATCACCCGATCGCGACCGTCCATGCAGAAGTCGACGTCGAAGTCGGGCATCGATACCCGTTCCGGATTGAGGAAACGCTCGAACAGCAGGTCATATTCCAGCGGGTCGAGGTCGGTGATCTTCTGCACATAGGCCACCAGCGATCCGGCACCCGACCCACGACCAGGCCCGACCGGTACGCCGTTGTTCTTGGCCCACTGGATAAAGTCCATCACGATCAGGAAGTAACCGGGGAAGCCCATCTGGATGATGATATCCAGCTCGAAATTCAGCCGGTCGACATAGACCTGACGCTTGGCTTCATAGTCTTCGGTGGTGTCCTTGGGCAGCAGGACGGTAAGGCGCTCTTCCAGGCCATCGAAGGACACCTTGCGGAAATACTCGTCAATGGTCATGCCATCGGGGATCGGGAAGTTGGGCAGGAAGTGCGTACCCAGCTTCACTTCGATGTTGCAACGCTTGGCGATCTCGACGGTGTTTTCCAGCGCCTCGGGAATGTCGCTGAACAGCTCGGCCATTTCCTCGGCGCTTTTGAGGTACTGCTGATCGCTGTAGTTCTTTGAACGCCGCGGATCGTCGAGGGCACGGCCCTCACCGATGCAGACGCGGGTTTCGTGGGCGGCGAAGTCTTCCTGCTTGATGAAACGCACGTCGTTGGTCGCCACCAGCGGCGCACCGAGCTTCTCGGCCAGGGCCACGGCGCCGTGTAACTGTTCTTCATCGTTGGGGCGGTTGGTGCGCTGGATCTCCAGGTAGAAACGATCCGGAAACACGTCCATCCATTCGCGGGCCAGGGTTTCGGCCTCGGCGGGGTTGCCGCTGAGCATGGCCTGGCCGATCTCGCCCTCTTTGGCCGCCGACAACATGATCAAGCCGGCGCTGGCTTCAGCGACCCATTCGCGCTCGATGATGATGGCACCATTGCGCTGACCTTCGATAAAGCCGCGGGAAATCAGCTCGGTGAGATTGCGATAGCCTTCAGCGTTCATCACCAGCAGGCTGATCCGGCTCAGCGGGTTGTCCGGATCCTTGTTCGACAGCCACAGGTCGGCGCCGCAGATCGGCTTGATCCCGGCACCCATGGCGTTTTTATAGAATTTGACCAGGGAACACATGTTGTTCTGGTCGGTGACCGCCACGGCAGGCATATTCATGCCGACCAGGGTCTTGACCAGCGGCTTGATCCGCACCAGACCGTCGACCAGGGAGTATTCAGTGTGCAGGCGTAGGTGAACGAATGAAGCCGGCATAGTGATCCTGTCTGTGAACTTGAAAACAACAAGGCCCGGATTGTACCGGGCCCTGCTAAAAAAAATCAGCCTTGCGACTAACTCTCGATCAGGCTTTCTCGCGCTTCATATGCTTGCCGTACAGGAGCAAACGAACGCCGGTGAATCGGGGTTGGGCCGAGACGGGCGAGCGCTTCCAGATGAACGGGCGTCGGGTAGCCTTTATGCCCGCCAATGCCGTAACCCGGATAGATCAATTCGAACGCAGCCATTTCGCGATCGCGGCTGACCTTGGCCAGAATCGATGCGGCGGCGATGGCAGGAACCTTGCTATCGCCCTTCACCACTGCCTCGGAGCGCATCGGCAGTTTCGGGCAGCGGTTGCCGTCGATCATCGCCAGTTTCGGCTGGATGTGCAGCCCGGCGACCGCGCGCTGCATGGCCAGCATGGTGGCGTGCAGGATATTCAGTTCGTCGATTTCCTCGACTTCGGCGCGAGCGATGCACCAGCTCAGGGCTTTTTCGCAGATTTCGTCGTAGAGCTTTTCGCGACGGGCCTCGGTGAGTTTCTTCGAGTCGTTCAGGCCGAGGATCGGGCGGTTCGGATCAAGAATGACCGCCGCCGTCACTACCGCGCCACAGAGCGGGCCGCGACCGACTTCATCGACGCCGGCAACCAACTCTTCGACTTCAGCGACCAAGGTAAAGTCCAGCCCCATCTGCATGTTCGTTTTACTCATTCTACTTGGCCGATCAGGTTCAGCACGGCGTCCGCCGCCTGGTTGGAGGCATCCAGACGCAGGGTCCGGTGAATCTCGTCAAAGCCACGGGTCTGCTCTTCCCCACCCTCGATCAAGGGTGACAAGGTCTGGGCCAGCGCTTCGACCGTCGCATCGTCCTGCAACAACTCGGGCACCAACAGACGCTGAGCCAACAAATTCGGCAACGAAATATAGGGGCTTTTCACCATGCGCTTGAGAATCCAGAACGTCAGCGGCGCCAGGCGATAGGCGACCACCATAGGCCGCTTGTACAGCAATGCTTCAAGCGTCGCGGTACCGGAGGCAATCAACACCGCATCGCACGCTGCCAAGGCCAGATGCGACTGTCCATCGAGCAGGGTCAGTGGCAGGTCGCGACCGGCTAACAGCTCTTCAAGCTGTGCGCGACGTTGTGCACTGGCGCAAGGCATGACAAACCGCACACCCGGGCGCAACGCCCGCAGGCGCTGCGCGGTATCGAGAAACAACGCACCTAGCCGGCCAACTTCACCGCCACGGCTGCCTGGCATCAACGCCACCAGCGGCCCATCAGGCAAACCGAGCTCGGCCCGCGCAGCCGCGCGATCGGCTTCGAGTGGAATGGCATCGGCCAAGGTATGACCGACAAACCGCACCGGCACGCCTTTCTCTTCATAGAACCTGGCTTCGAACGGGAACAGCGTGAGCATCAGGTCGCAGCCTTCGCGAATCTTCAGCACGCGCTTCTGCCGCCAGGCCCACACCGACGGACTGACGTAATGCACGGTCTTGATACCGGCCTGACGCAGTTTGAGTTCGATATTGAGGTTGAAGTCCGGCGCATCGATACCGATGAACACATCGGGTTTCGCGGCGATCAGGTCGGCGACCAGCTTCTTGCGCCGCGCCAGCAACTCGCGCAACCGGCCCAGCACTTCCACCAGGCCCATGACGGACAGACGCTCCATCGGGAAATACGAGGTCAGGCCTTCAGCCTGCATCAACGGACCACCGACACCGATGAACTCGACCGCCGGGTGGCGAGCCTTGAGCGCGCGCATGAGGCCCGCACCCAGAATGTCACCGGAAGCCTCACCCGCTACCAGCGCAATACGCAGATTGGCCATGGTTAGCGGGTGATGCCGCGGGTCGAAGACTGAATGGAGTCACGGAACACCGCCACTTCCGGATACTGGGCGGACGGCTCTGCCAGTTCGGCAAGCGCCTGCTCCACGGTCAGGCCCTGGCGGTACACCACCTTGTAGGCACGACGCAGCGCGTGGATCGCATCTTCGCTGAAACCCCGACGGCGCATGCCCTCGAAGTTCATGCTGCGGGCTTCGGCAGGGTTGCCGAACACCGTGACGTAGGCTGGAACATCCTTGCCGATCGCCGTACCCATGCCGGAAAAGCTGTGGGCGCCAATGTGGCAATACTGGTGAACCAGGGTAAAACCGGAGAGGATCGCCCAGTCTTCCACATGCACATGGCCCGCCAGTGCGGTGTTGTTCACCAGGATGCAGTGGTTGCCAATCACGCTGTCGTGGCCGATGTGGGCATAGGCCATGATCAGGTTGTGATCGCCCAGGGTCGTTTCCGAACGATCCTGGATGGTGCCGCGGTGGATCGTCACGCCTTCACGAATGACGTTGTGATCACCAATCACCAGGCGGGTTTCCTCGCCCTTGTACTTCAGGTCAGGCGTGTCCTCACCCACCGAGGAAAACTGGTAGATGCGATTGTGCTTGCCGATTCGGGTCGGGCCCTTGAGGATCACGTGCGGCCCGATGACTGTCCCCTCGCCGATTTCCACACCTGCGCCGACGATCGACCACGGGCCGACCTCGACGCCGTCAGCCAGAATAGCTGTCGGATCGATGATTGCACGAGGGTCAATCAAACTCATAGTTTGCGTTCCGCGCAGATGATTTCAGCGGAGCAGACCGGCTTGCCATCGACCGAAGCCTGGCATTCGAATTTCCAGATCTGACGCTTGCAGCTGATGAACTTGGCTTCAAGGATCAACTGATCGCCTGGCAGAACCGGCTGGCGGAAGCGCAGCTTGTCGGAACCGACGAAGTAATAGAGGGTGCCGTCGGCCGGTTTCACGTCGAGCATCTTGAAACCAAGGATCCCGGCAGCCTGAGCCATGGCTTCGATGATCAATACGCCCGGCATGATTGGATGCGCGGGGAAGTGACCATTGAAGAACGGTTCGTTGATGCTGACATTCTTGTAGGCGCGAATGCGCTTGCCTTCAACATCCAGCTCCACTACCCGGTCCACCAGCAGGAACGGGTAACGGTGAGGCAGGTATTCGCGAATCTCGTTGATGTCCATCATTTCGGGGGGAAGCCTATGTAAAGATTGGGAGCGCGCGACTGATGCACGTTCCGCTAGCAAATCAAGGAGCCAGTCTACAGACTGCATGGAAACTACTGCGCTCGACAATACTGCGTTAAAAACAGGCTCGGAATGCTCATTTACAGCCAGTAAACTCCGCTTCCTCGCCTGTTTTTGCCTTGTCTTGTCTTCGCTCGCTACGTTTCCATGCAGCCTGTTTTGCGGCTGTGCACACTTGATATGGAAATGGTATCAGCCATCTGATGAAGCATTACCGTCAGGGGTCACTTCCCCTACTTGCTTTTCCAGCTGTCGCAGGCGCCGCGCGATGTCATCGAGCTGACGGATGCGAGCCGCGCTTTTGCGCCATTCGGCTGCTGGTTGCATGGCCGTACCGGAAGAATAGGAACCCTTTTCGGTAATCGAGTGGGTCACCATGGTCATCCCGGTGATGAAAACGTTATCGCAAATTTCGATATGCCCCACCAGCCCTACACCGCCAGCGAGCATGCAATGCTTGCCGATTTTGGTGCTGCCGGAGATCCCGACACAGGCGGCCATGGCGGTGTGATCGCCGACCTGAACGTTGTGGGCGATCTGGATCTGGTTGTCGAGTTTCACACCATTGCCGAGAATGGTATCGGCCAATGCGCCGCGATCAATAGCGGTATTCACGCCAATTTCGACATCGTCACCGACCAGCACACCACCAATCTGGGCAATTTTCTGCCAGACACCTTTCTCATTGGCAAAACCGAAGCCTTCACCGCCGAGCACGGCCCCCGACTGAATGACCACACGCTTGCCGATGCGCACGTCGTGGTACAGCGTGACCCGCGGGGCCAGCCAGCCGTCTTCGCCGATTTCGCAACGGGCGCCGATGAAGCAATGCGCACCGATGGTCACGCCGGCAGCAATTCGTGCCGCGCTTTCGATCACCGCAAAGGCGCCAATACTCGCAGCCGGGTCAACCACCGCGTCCTCGGCCACAACGGCTGTCGGGTGAATGCCGGCAGCCGCTTTCGGCTTTGGATCGAACAGATGGGAAACACGCGCATAGGCCAGATACGGATCAGGCACCACCAGCGCATTACCGGCATAACCTTCGGCATCAGCAGCCTTCAGCAACAGTGCTGCGGCCCGGCTGTCCGCCAGGTACTTACGGTATTGAGGGTTTGCGAGAAAGCTCAACTGAGCTGGGCCAGCCTCCTGCAAGGTGGCTAGCCCAGTAATTTCTCTCTCCGGGTCGCCACGTAGCGTGGCGCCGAGGAACTCGGCCAGCTGGCCGAGCTTAATGGTCACGGTCATGGATTACTTCAGCTGATTCATGCGCTCGATAACCTGGCGAGTGATGTCGTACTGAGGCTTGACATCAATCACTGCGCCACGCTCGAAGACCAGGTCAAAAGCACCTTTCTTGATGACTTCTTCCACAGCGCTGTCCAGTTTCGGCTTGAGCTGCTTCAGCATTTCACGGTCGGCAACGGCTTTGGCTTCGTTCAGCTCCTTGGACTGGAACTGGAAGTCACGGGCCTTTTGCTTGAATTCAAGCTCCAGACGCTCGCGCTCGCCCTGCTGCATTTTGTCGCCACCGGCCATCAGGCGGTCCTGAATGCCCTTGGCGCTGGTTTCCAGCGTCTTGAGCTTGGTCAGCTGAGGACCGAACTTCTTCTCGGCATCCACGGCGTATTTCTTGGCCGCGTCGGACTCCAGCAGAGCCATCTGATAGTTCAGAACTGCAATTTTCATGTCGGCAAATGCCGGACCAGCGACCAATACGCTGGCCAGGAGAACCAATTGAGTCAACTTACGCACGATGCACTCCTACAAAATTCATTGTCGTTATCTTGGGTCAGACGCTTAGAACGTCTGGCCGAGGGAAAATTGGAACACTTGAGTTTCGGCGTCATCCGGTTTCTTGACCGGCATGGCCAATGCAAAACTCAAAGGACCCAGTGCAGTGACCCACGTCACACCTACACCAACAGAACTGGCCATATTGCTCAGGCTAATGTCGTTGCACTTAGTGTCGGACTTCGTGCCATCAGCGTTTGTGGTATCCGAGCACGACGAATCGAACACGTTACCCACATCCCAGAATACCGAGGTACGCAGGGAGCGTTGATCTTTGACGAACGGCAGCGGGAACAGAACTTCCACACCGCCCTGGATCAGGACGTTACCACCGAACGGCAGTGGATCCTGGTCCGGGTCGAACGCTGTACCAGGGTTCTTACCGGTACTTGGCGTACTGCGAGGACCCAGGGTGCTGTCCTTGAAGCCGCGTACCGAGTTGAAACCACCAGCATAGTAGTTTTCATAGAATGGCAAGCCGTCGGTCGAACCGTAACCATCGCCATAACCCAGTTCGGTGTGCAGGCGCATGGTGTAGTTCTCGCTCAATGGCTGGAACAACTGGCCACGGTAGTCGAGCTTGAAGAACGACAGGTCACTGCCTGGAATCGTGGATTCCAGCACCAGGCTCTGGGAATGACCACGGGTAGCGAGCACGCCCTTGTTAAGGGTGGACTCGGACCAACCGGCCGAAGCCTTGAAGTTCAGGTACTTGTCGCCTTCCTTGTTAACGAAGTCGAAGATCTCGTCAACGGTGTAAACGCCGGTCTTGATTTCGTCTTGTTGCGCATTCAGGCCGAAGGTCAGACGCGAAGTCTCGCTGATTGGATAACCGACACTCACACCGGCACCCAGGCTATCTACGGCGTAGCTGGCGACGTCAGTATCAAGGTCATCGTAGTCGGTGGTGCGGTAGAAGGCGTTGTAACCCAGGCTCACGCCGTCGGCGGTCCAGTAGGGGTCGACGAAACCGAAGTTGTAGCGGGTCTGGTATTCGCTTTTGGTCAAGCCGACGCTGACCTTGTTACCGGTACCCAGGAAGTTGTTCTGGGTGATCGAACCACCGAGGATCAGACCGGCGCTCTGGGCGAAACCGACGCTGGCGGTAATCGAACCGGAGGCTTGCTCTTCAACGCTGTAGTTGACGTCAACCTGGTCATCGACACCCGGTACGGCCGGGGTTTCGACGTTGACTTCCTTGAAGAAGCCCAGACGCTCCAGACGGGTCTTGGATTGATCGATCAGGTAGGTCGAAGCCCAGCCGCCTTCCATCTGACGCATTTCACGACGCAGCACTTCGTCTTCGGACTTGGTGTTGCCACGGAAGTTGATGCGATTCACGTAGGCACGCTTGCCCGGATCGACCGCGAACAGGATGTCCACGGTGTGATCTTCATCGTGCGGCTGAGGCACGCCGTTGACGTTGGCGAAGGTGTAGCCTTCGTTACCCAGGCGACGGGTGATCAGTTCGGAAGTGGTGGTCATCAGCTTGCGCGAGAACACCTGGCCTTTTTGCACCAGCAACAGGGACTTGATCTGGTCTTCAGGGACTTTCAGGTCGCCGCTGAGCTTGACGTCACGAACGGTGTATTTCTCGCCTTCGTTGACGTTGACGGTGATGTAGACATGTTTCTTGTCCGGCGTAATGGAAACCTGGGTCGAAGCGATATCCATGTTGATATAGCCACGGTCCAGGTAGTAGGAACGCAGACGCTCCAGGTCACCGGACAGTTTTTCACGGGCGTACTTGTCATCGTTCTTGAAGAACGACAACCAGTTGGTGGTCTTGAGTTCGAAAAGGTCGATCAGGTCTTCATCGGGGAAGACCGTGTTGCCCACCACGTTGATATGCTGGATAGCCGCAACGGTACCTTCGTTGATGTTGACCTTCAGGCCAACGCGGTTACGCGGCTGCGGCACCACTTCGGTGTCGACGGTAGCCGAGTAGCGACCCTGGGCGACGTATTGGCGCTGCAGTTCGTTACGTACACCTTCAAGGGTGGCACGCTGGAAGATCTCGCCTTCGGCCAGACCGGATTGCTTGAGGCCTTTCATCAGGTCTTCGGTAGAGATCGCCTTGTTGCCTTCGATCTCGATACTGGCGACCGACGGGCGC
Organism: Pseudomonas sp. QLc11A; assembly: GCF_052112305.1. Taxonomy (NCBI): domain Bacteria; kingdom Pseudomonadati; phylum Pseudomonadota; class Gammaproteobacteria; order Pseudomonadales; family Pseudomonadaceae; genus Pseudomonas; species Pseudomonas sp. QLc11A. The sequence continues at coordinate 217,920 of NZ_JAVAJJ010000005.1, read as the reverse complement.
TCGACTACCGTGATGACCAGGACGTTGCCATCGCGGCCCAGCTGGATATCTTGAAAGAAACCGGTTTTGAACAACGCACGAGTGGATTCCACCAGGCGACGATCATCCGCCTGTTCACCGACGTTCAACGGCAAAGCACCAAAGACGCTACCCGCGGAGACCCGCTGGAGGCCATTGACGCGAATATCAGAGATAGTGAAGGACTCGGCGTGAACTTCGGCGATCATCAATACGGTGAGAACCGCAGTTAGCAGCAGACGTTTCATGAAGTCCTTTCTTATTCCAACTGGCAATAAACAAACTGCCGCAAAATGCGGCAGATTCGCAATTCAGCGACGTTACAGACGACCCAGATCATTAACCAGAGCGAGCAACATCACTCCGATCACCAAACTGATGCCGATCTGTATCCCCCAACCTTGCACCCGATCCGACAAGGGACGACCACGCGCCCACTCGATCAGATAAAACAACAAATGCCCCCCATCCAGCACAGGAATGGGCAGCAAATTCAGAACTCCCAGGCTAATACTCAGATAAGCAAGGAAATTCAGGAAATCAGCAACACCCGACTGGGCCGAAGCGCCCGCCACTTTAGCAATGGTTATCGGTCCACTCAAGTTTTTTACCGAGAGCTCGCCGAACAACATTTTCTTCAGTGAATCGAGGGTCAGCACGCTCATGGTCCAGGTGCGCCGAGCCCCCTCGCCAATCGCTGCCAATGGCCCATAACTGACCTCGCGGAGCATCTCCGGCGGCCAATCGACAGCCTTCACCCCTGCCCCCAGGTAGCCGTTGGGTGACTTGCTCTCGCCGCGAGCGGCAAGCGTCACCGGGACGTCGATTTGAGCACCGTCTCGCTCGACCCGCAGCATGATTTTGGTATCAGGATGCATACGGACGGTATCGACGACTTGCTGCCAATCATCCAGCGCACGACCATCGAGCGCCAGCAACCGGTCACCGGTCTTCAGGCCGGCAGCCTGGGCCGGCCCCTTTGGATCAAGTTCGGCCAGAACAGGCGGCAATGCCGGGCGCCACGGGCGAATCCCCAACGAATGAATGGGGTCGGGTTCGTCAGCGCCTTTGAGCCATTTATCCAGCGCAAGTTCACGTGGCGAATCGGTCGTCGAGCCTTGCTCGCGAACCAGCACCTGCAATGAACCGCTTTCGCCCAGACGACGAACCAGTTGCAGATTCACCTCCGCCCAGCCGGAAGTCAGCTCACCATCAATGGCCACGATTTCCTGGCCGGGACTCAAACCCGCCTTGGCCGCGATGCTGCCAGACTCGACAGCCCCGATGACCGGACGCACCTGCTCGCTGCCGAGCATTGCCAGCCCCCAGAAGAACACCAATGCCAGCAGGAAGTTGGCGATCGGCCCCGCCGCTACAATGGCAATGCGCTGACGAACGGATTTACGATTGAAGGATTGATCAAGCTGATCGGACGGCACTTCGCCTTCGCGCTCGTCGAGCATTTTCACGTAGCCACCCAACGGGATGGCGGCAACGACGAATTCGGTGCCCTGCTTGTCGTGCCAACGCAGCAAAGGCGTGCCGAAGCCTACGGAGAAGCGCAGCACCTTGACCCCACAGCGACGCGCGACCCAGAAGTGGCCGAACTCGTGGAAGGTAACCAGCACACCCAGAGCGACCAGGGTGCCGACAATCATATAGAGCGCGCTCATCTACTTTCTCCGCAATCCTATTCGCTGCTGCCTGGGTTGACTATCTGCAGCGTTTACCGCCCGTGACGGCTCAACCATTGTCCGGCCAGCAATCGCGCTTTCGCGTCTGCCGTGAACACTGCCTCGAGATCATCCACTGCCACGACGGGCTCCAGACTCAGTACTTCCTCGATGATACTCGCGATTTCCGGGTAACGAACCCGCTCGTCGAGAAATGCCGCCACCGCCACTTCATTTGCCGCATTGAGCATGGCTGGCGCGCTATTACCCGCTTCGGCCGCCTGACGGGCCAGACGCAAACAAGGGAAACGCTCTTCATCGGGCGCCTGGAAGTCCAGCCGTGCAATGGCAAACAGATCCAGCGGCGCCACACCCGAATCGATCCGCTCCGGCCAGGCCAGAGCATTGGCGATGGGCGTGCGCATGTCCGGATTACCCAGCTGCGCCAAGACAGAACCATCGACGTAGTCAACCAGCGAATGGATCACACTTTGCGGGTGAATCACCACCTCGACCTGGGATGGCCTGGCATCAAACAGCCAGCAGGCTTCGATCAGCTCAAGCCCTTTGTTCATCATGCTGGCCGAGTCCACGGAGATCTTTCGCCCCATGGACCAGTTCGGATGCGCACACGCCTGGTCAGGTGAAACATGCGCCAATTCAGCCAGTGGCGTCTGACGGAACGGACCGCCGGAAGCCGTCAGCAAAATCCGGCGTACGCCGACTGCCTCGAGGCCACGGGCATAATCGTGCGGCATGCACTGGAAAATGGCGTTGTGCTCGCTATCGATCGGCAGCAATACCGATCCGCTCTTGCGCACCGCCTGCATGAACAGCGCGCCGGACATCACCAGCGCTTCTTTATTGGCCAGGAGGATCTTCTTGCCCGCCTCGACCGCCGCCAGTGTCGGGCGCAATCCCGCCGCACCGACGATGGCCGCCATGACCGTATCGACTTCCGGATCGGAAGCGACCTGACACAAACCTTCCTCCCCCACCAGAACACGGGTTGGAAGGCCCGCCGCGCGCAAATCATCCTGCAAGGTGCGGGCAGCCGCGACCTCAGGCACTACGGCAAATCGCGGGATATGGCGCACGCAGAGCGCCAGCAATTCACTCAAGCGAGTGAATCCACTCAAGGCAAAGACCTGGTAACGATCAGGATGACGAGCAACGACGTCGAGCGTACTCAGGCCAATCGAACCGGTTGCCCCCAGAACGGTAATCTGTTGCGGGCGGCTCATGGTGCCGCCATCCACAACAGCACGGCGAACACCGGAATGGCCGCTGTCAGGCTGTCGATACGATCCAGCACACCACCGTGCCCCGGAAGCAGATTGCTGCTGTCCTTGATCCCGGATTGACGCTTGAACATGCTTTCAGTGAGATCACCCACTACCGAAATGAACACGATCAGCGCAGCACAGATCAGCCCTTTGAACAGCTGCGCCACCGTCCAGTCGCGCACCAGAGCAACGAGCGTGGTAATGACCAGGCTCAGCGCCAGACCACCGTACACGCCCTCCCAGCTTTTGCCCGGACTGACCTGTGGCGCGAGTTTACGCTTGCCGAAAGCACGACCGGAGAAGTAGGCACCGATATCGGCACCCCAGACCAGCACCATCACCGCCATGATCAGCCAGTTACCCAGCGGGTACTGCTTGATCTGCACCAGCCCCTGCCAGGCCGGCAGGAGAATCAACAGGCCGATCACCAGCTTGGTCGCCGCACTGGACCAATGCTCGCTCGAACGCGGATAGGTCAGTACCAGATACGTCGCCACCGCCCACCACAGCACCGAAGCGCCCAATACCCAAGGCGCCAGCCCAGGCAAGATGTACATGACGAACAACATCAAGGCGACCACAGCGGCAAAGCCGACGCGGAACGCTTGCCCGGCGAAACCCGCCAGACGCGCCCATTCCCATGCACCGAGGGTAACTACCAGCCCGATGAACAGTGCAAAACCGGAACCTTCAAGCAGGAAAAACCCGCACAGGGCAATCGGCAGCAGGATCAGCGCGGTGATGATTCGTTGTTTAAGCATTAAACCCGGGCTCCAGCCTCGACCTGCTCGCTCGTTTTACCGAAGCGGCGCTGGCGGGAAGCGTAATCGGCCAGCGCATCGCGCATGGCACCGTGTTTGAAGTCCGGCCAGAACAGGTCGGAGAAATACAGCTCGGCATAGGCCAGTTGCCAGAGCAGGAAATTACTGATGCGATGCTCGCCACCAGTACGAATACACAAGTCAGGCAACGGCAGATCGCCTGTGACCAGGCAGGTCTGCAACAGATCAGGCGTGATGTCTTCCGGACGCAAGTGTCCGGCCTGAACCTCTCGTGCCAGTCGTTGCGCCGCTTGCGCGATATCCCACTGACCGCCGTAATTGGCGGCGATCTGCAGGACAAAACGATTGGCGCCAACCGTCATGGCCTCGGCTTCGCGCATGGCAGCCTGCAGCTCGGGATGAAAACGCGAGCGGTCACCAATGATGCGCAGGCTGATGTTGTTGTCGTTGAGGCGCTTGGCCTCACGACGTAGCGCCCTGAAGAACAGATCCATCAAAGCGCTGACCTCATCGGCCGGACGCTGCCAGTTCTCACTGGAGAAGGCGAACAGGGTCAGCACTTCGACCTTGGCCTCGGCACAGACCTCAATGACCGCACGCACCGCATCCACGCCCGCTTTATGCCCGGCGACACCTGGCATAAAGCGTTTTTTTGCCCAGCGATTATTACCATCCATGATGATCGCGACATGGCGCGGCACCGCGGACGGTGCAGTCTGTTTAGTCTTATCCATGAAAACGCGACTCTTATACGGCCATCAGGTCTTTTTCTTTCTCCGCCAACTTAGCGTCGATTTCAGCTACGAACTTCTTGGTCAGATCGTCGATCTCGCCAGTGGCGCGACGTTCTTCGTCTTCGCTGATTTCCTTTTCCTTGACCAGATCCTTCAGCGAGCTGTTCGCATCGCGACGGATGTTGCGCACGGCAACACGGGCATCTTCAGCCACATCGCGAGCCTGCTTGGTGAAACCGCGACGGGTTTCTTCGGTCAGGGCCGGCATGCTGATCAGCAGCAGCTCACCAAGGTTGGTCGGGTTCAGGTTCAGACCTGCACTGCCGATCGCCTTGTCGACGGCACCCAGCATGTTGCGCTCGAAGGCAACGACTTGCAGGGTACGAGCGTCTTTGACGGTGATGTTGGCCACTTGCTTGATCGGGGTGTCGGAACCGTAGTACGGCACCATCACGCCTTCCAGGATGCTCGGGTGCGCTTGACCGGTACGAATGCGGCCGAAGTTGTGCGCGAGCGATTCCACGGACTTCTGCATGCGCTCTTTAGCGTCTTTCTTGATTTCGTTGATCATTGTTGGCCTTCCTCGATCAGTGTTCCTTCAGCGCCGCCATGCACGATGTTCAGCAGGGCGCCGGGCTTGTTCATGTTAAATACGCGTAGCGGCATCTTGTGGTCGCGGCACAGGCAAATGGCCGTCAGGTCCATAACACCCAGCTTGCGATCCAGCACTTCATCGTAAGTCAGATGATCGAACTTCTCGGCATGCGGGTCTTTGAACGGGTCAGCGGTGTAGACGCCATCGACCTTGGTCGCCTTGAGCACGACATCGGCATCGATTTCGATTGCACGCAGGCAGGCAGCCGAATCCGTCGTAAAGAACGGGTTGCCGGTACCGGCCGCGAAAATCACCACGTCCTTGGAGTTCAAGTGGCGCATAGCCTTGCGGCGATCATAGTGATCAGTCACGCCAACCATGGAAATAGCGGACATCACGATGGCCGAGATGTTGGCGCGCTCAAGGGCGTCGCGCATGGCCAGGGCGTTCATCACAGTGGCCAGCATGCCCATGTGGTCACCGGTCACCCGATCCATGCCCGCCTTGCTCAGCGCTTCACCGCGGAACAGGTTGCCACCACCGATAACCAGACCGACCTGAACACCGATGCCGACCAGCTGGCCAACTTCCAATGCCATGCGATCCAGAACTTTCGGATCGATCCCGAACTCTTCCGAGCCCATCAGGGCCTCGCCGCTGAGCTTGAGTAGAATGCGTTTATAGCGAGCCTGATAACCACTGCCCTGCTGAGCCATTGCGAATCTCTCCTGCGGCGTATTTTAAAAATTCTTTGCGAGCTGTTTACAGCTGGCGTTCACTCTAGCTTGGCGCTGCTTCAGCGCCATCGGAACATGGCTTTGTAAGCCAGTTCCAAAAGGAAACCAATAAAAATTGGTGCCCCATCTGAAAAGAGGCTGCGCGCGTGAGCGGGCAGCCTCTTCTGGGCGACAGTTAAAAAACCGTCTTATTGCTTGGCAGCAGCCAGCTGGGCAGCAACTTCTTCTGCGAAGTTGTCCACTGGCTTCTCGATGCCTTCGCCTACCTTGAAGTAAGTGAAGGAAACGATTTCAGCGCCGGCTTTCTTGGCCAGAGCACCTACGGTGACTTCCGGGTTCATGACGAAAGCTTGCTCGACCAGGCTGGCTTCGGCCAGGAACTTGGTGATACGGCCAGCGATCATCTTCTCGACGATTTCAGCTGGCTTGCCTTTCATCTTGTCTTCGTTCAGGGTCAGGAAAACGCCCTTCTCGCGCTCGATGGCCTCTGGCGAAACCTGCGATGGCAGCAGGAACTCAGGGTTGCTTGCAGCCACGTGCATGGCGATCTCTTTGGCCAGCTGAACATCGCCACCCTTGAGAACAACAGCAACACCGATCTTGTTACCGTGCAGGTAGGTGCCGACAACGTCGCCCTCTACACGCACCAGGCGACGGATGTTGACGTTTTCGCCAACTTTGGCAACCAGTGCTTCACGAGCCGATTCCTGAGCGGCGATCAGCGGAGCTGCGTCGGTCAGTTTTTCGTCGAAGGCTTTCTCTACGCTGGCAGCAACGAAGTTCTTGAAGTCGTCTTGCAGGGCCAGGAAGTCGGTCTGCGAGTTGACTTCCAGCAGCACGGCTGCCTTGTCGTCAGCCTTGATGGCGATAGCGCCTTCAGCGGCAACGTTGCCGGCTTTCTTGGCGGCCTTGATGGCGCCCGAAGCACGCATGTCATCAATGGCTTTCTCGATGTCGCCGCCAGCCTTGGTCAAGGCCTTTTTGCAGTCCATCATGCCTTCGCCAGTACGCTCGCGCAGTTCTTTGACCAACGCTGCAGTAATCTCTGCCATTTCAAAATCCTCTTGGATAGGTTTTCAACCATTCCACCCGATCGAACGGGCGATCAATTCTTCCCGAACCACCCTTGTTAGCTGCCGCACATTACAGATAGAGCAGTGGGCGCCGACAAATGGTTTTCGAGGTGGCAAAAAGGGGGCCAAGCCCCCTTTTTGCTTACTGAGTCAACGCCAAGGCGTCAATTACTCAGCTGCTGCTACCGGAGCTTCTTCAACGAAAACTTCGGTGCCGCCGGCAACATTGTTGCGGCCACGGATCACAGCGTCAGCCATCGAACCCATGTACAGCTGGATAGCGCGGATTGCGTCATCGTTGCCTGGGATGATGTAGTCAACGCCTTCCGGGCTGCTGTTGGTATCGACTACGCCGATAACCGGGATACCCAGCTTGTTGGCTTCGGTGATCGCGATGCGCTCGTGATCAACGTCGATAACGAACAGAGCGTCTGGCAGACCGCCCATATCCTTGATACCACCCAGGGAACGATCCAGCTTTTCCAGGTCACGAGTGCGCATCAGCGCTTCTTTCTTGGTCAGCTTGGCGAAAGTACCGTCTTCGGCTTGAACTTCAAGGTCACGCAGACGCTTGATGGAAGCACGGATGGTTTTGAAGTTGGTCAGCATGCCGCCCAACCAGCGGTGATCGACGTACGGCGAACCGCAACGTGCTGCTTCTTCAGCAACGATCTTGCCAGCGGAACGCTTGGTGCCGACGAACAGAATCTTGTTTTTGCCCTGGGCCAGACGCTCTACGAAAGTCAGAGCTTCGTTGAACATTGGCAGGGTTTTTTCAAGGTTGATGATGTGGATCTTGTTACGCGCGCCGAAAATGTACTTGCCCATTTTCGGGTTCCAGTAACGGGTCTGGTGACCGAAGTGCACACCGGCCTTCAGCATATCGCGCATGTTGACTTGGGACATGATAGTTCCTTAATAAGTCGGGTTTGGCCTCCACGTATCCCAATGACCAACCAGCAGCATCAGCTGAAGGCACCCAGGTCATCGTGTCGACACGTGTGTGGATTTAGGCTTTTCGGGACATCCCCGGAAAGCGGCGCATTTTATATCACAAGGCAGGGCAAAACGGAACCCGGATTCTGAAATCCTGGCGAGCGCTTTGCGCCATCCCTTGGAATCCTCCAAGAATGCACCATTCTATAGAGAGAAGCGATGCACACAGGCGCAGATTTGCGCTGGTCGTCTGGTAGAATCGTATTTTTCAGGGCTGCGAAGACCCATCGCGCAATGCCCTTTCCGTTCAGAAAGCGCCGCCTGGCGCAGAGAGAGCCTGTATGACCGTAACCCTCAAAACGCCCGAGGATATCGCCAAAATGCGTATCGCCGGCAAACTGGCCGCCGATGTGCTGGAAATGATTGCCGAACATGTCAAGCCGGGCGTTACCACCGATCAACTGAACCAGATCTGCCACGACTACATCGTCAATGAGCAGAAAGCCATCCCTGCCCCGCTCAACTACAAGGGCTATCCAAAGTCGATCTGCACGTCGATCAACCATGTGGTCTGCCACGGCATCCCGAACGACAAGCCGCTCAAAGACGGCGACACCCTGAACATCGACGTCACCGTCATCAAGGACGGCTACCACGGCGACACCAGTCGCATGTTCCACGTCGGCACCGTGCCGGTCTGGGCCGAGCGCCTGTCCCAGGTGACCCAGGAATGCATGTACAAGGCGATTGAAATCGTCAAGCCCGGCTGCCGCCTGGGCGATATCGGTGAAATCATCCAGAAGCACGCTGAAAAGAACGGATTCTCGGTGGTTCGCGAATTCTGCGGCCACGGTATCGGCAAGGTGTTCCACGAAGAGCCGCAGATCCTGCACTATGGTCGCGCTGGCACCGGCATGGAACTCAAGGCCGGCATGACCTTCACCATCGAGCCGATGATCAACCAGGGCCGCGCCGACACCAAGGTTCTGGGCGACGGCTGGACCGCGATCACCAAGGACCGCAAGCTCTCGGCACAGTGGGAACACACCCTGCTGGTGACCGAAACCGGTTACGAGATCTTCACCCTGCGCAGCGATGACACCATCCCTCGCGTTTCGGCCTGATCTCGCCAGCGTATCTCGCCTATAGAAAGGAAAGCCAATCGATGCCGCAGGTGGACCCCGAACTCTTCGACCGTGGCCAGTTCCAGGCTGAACTGGCCCTGAAGGCAAGCCCGATCGCGGCCTTCAAGAAGGCGATCCGCCAGGCCCGCGAGGTGCTCGACGCACGCTTTCGCAATGGCCGGGACATTCGCCGGCTGATCGAGGATCGCGCCTGGTTCGTCGACAACATCCTGCAAAAGGCCTGGGAACAGTTCAGCTGGAGCGAGGACGCCGACATCGCGCTGGTCGCGGTCGGCGGCTACGGCCGCGGTGAATTGCACCCTTATTCCGACATCGATTTGCTGATCCTGCTGGACAGCGCGGACCACGAAGTTTTCCGCGATTCCATCGAGCGCTTTCTGACACTGTTGTGGGACATCGGCCTGGAGGTCGGCCAGAGCGTTCGCTCGGTCGACGAATGCGCCGTCGAGGCCCGCGCCGACCTGACGGTCGTCACCAACCTGATGGAAAGCCGCACCATCGCCGGCCCCGAGCGTTTGCGCCAGCGCATGCTGGACGTCACCAGCACCGGGCACATGTGGCCGAGCAAGGACTTCTTCCTGGCCAAGCGTGCCGAACAAAAGGCCCGGCACCACAAGTACAACGACACCGAATACAACCTGGAACCCAACGTCAAGGGCTCGCCCGGCGGCCTGCGGGATATCCAGACGATTCTGTGGGTGGCCCGTCGCGAGTACGGCACCCTGAACCTGCGGGCACTGGCCGGCGAAGGCTTCCTGGTCGAGAGTGAAAACGCCCTGCTGGCCTCTTCCCAGGAATTCCTGTGGAAAGTTCGCTATGCCCTGCACATGCTCGCCGGTCGCGCCGAAGACCGCCTGCTGTTCGATCACCAGCGCACCATTGCCGGGCTGCTGGGCTTCAAAGGCGACGACGCCAAGCAAGCCATCGAAAATTTCATGCAGCAGTATTACCGGGTGGTGATGAGCATCGCCCAGCTCAGCGACCTGATCATCCAGCACTTCGAGGAAGTCATCCTCGCACCGGAAGACGAGGCACCACCGCAGCCGATCAACTCGCGCTTCCAGCTGCATGATGGCTATATCGAAGCACGCAACCACAACGTATTCCGCCGCACGCCGTTCGCCATGCTGGAAATTTTCGTATTGATGGCCCAGCAGCCGGAAATCAAGGGCGTGCGCGCCGACACCATTCGCATGCTGCGGGAAAGCCGTCACCTGATCGACGACGACTTCCGCAACGACATTCGCAACACCAGCCTGTTTATCGAGCTGTTCAAGTGCAAGATCGGCATCCATCGCAACCTGCGACGAATGAACCGCTACGGCATCCTGGGTCGTTATCTGCCCGAATTCGGTTTTATCGTCGGGCAGATGCAGCATGACCTGTTCCACATCTATACGGTCGATGCCCATACCCTGAACCTGATCAAGCACCTGCGTAAGCTGCAGTACACTCAGGTGTCGGAAAAATTCCCGCTGGCCAGCAAGCTCATGGGTAAGTTACCCAAACCCGAGCTGATCTACATGGCCGGCCTGTACCACGATATCGGCAAAGGCCGCCATGGCGACCACTCGGACATCGGCGCGGTCGACGCCGAAGCGTTTTGCCAGCGCCATCAACTGCCATTGTGGGACAGCCGCCTGATCGTGTGGCTGGTGCAAAACCATCTGGTGATGTCGACCACCGCCCAGCGCAAGGACCTGTCCGACCCGCAGGTGATCCACGACTTCGCACAGATCGTCGGTGACGAAACCCGCCTTGACTACCTGTATGTGCTAACCGTCGCCGACATCAACGCCACCAACCCGACGCTATGGAATTCCTGGCGCGCCAGCCTGCTGCGCCAGCTTTACACCGAAACCAAGCGTGCCCTGCGTCGGGGCCTGGAGAATCCGGTGGATCGCGAAGAGCAGATCCGCCAGACCCAGAGCGCCGCCTTGGACATACTGGTGCGCGGCGGCACCGACCCGGACGATGTCGAGCAGCTGTGGGCGCAGTTGGGTGATGACTATTTCCTGCGCCATACCGCCGGCGATGTGGCCTGGCACAGCGACGCGATCCTCCAGCAACCGGCCGATGGCGGGCCGCTGGTGCTGATCAAGGAGACTACCCAGCGCGAGTTCGAAGGCGGAACCCAGATCTTCATCTACGCCCCCGACCAGCACGACTTCTTCGCCGTGACCGTGGCCGCGATGGACCAGCTCAACCTGAACATCCATGACGCCCGGGTCATCACCTCCAGCAGCCAGTTCACCCTCGACACCTACATCGTGCTCGACACCGACGGCGACTCGATTGGCGACAACCCGGCACGGGTCAAACAGATCCGCGACGGCCTGACCGAGGCCCTGCGCAACCCGGACGACTACCCGACCATCATCCAGCGCCGGGTACCGCGCCAGCTCAAGCATTTCGCCTTTGCACCACAGGTAACGATCCATAACGACGCCCAGAGGCCGGTGACGGTACTGGAACTCACGGCACCCGACCGCCCGGGCCTGCTGGCGCGGATCGGCACGATTTTCCTGGAGTTCGATCTATCGCTGCAAAACGCCAAGATCGCCACCCTCGGCGAGCGCGTGGAAGACGTGTTCTTCATCACCGACGCCCACAATCAGCCGCTGTCCGACCCGCTGCTGTGCAGCCGGTTACAAGATGCAATCGTCGAACAGTTGAGCGTCAACCAGGAACCCGATATCAAACTGTCGCGCATCAGCATTTGAATTAACAGATCCCCCTGTGGGAATGCGCTTGTGTGGCGAGGGGGCTTGCCCCCGTTGGGCCGCGAAGCGGACCTAAAACCTGCAACCGCGGTGTATCAGGTACACCGCACACGATGGTTTTACGACTGCTTTGCAGCCGAACGGGGGCAAGCCCCCTCGCCACATTAATCGGCTCCCACATTGAATGAGGCCCTCATGAACAACGCTCTGTCCCAGCTCCAACCCTACCCGTTCGAAAAACTCCGTGCCTTGCTCGGCAGCGTCACGCCCAACCCGGACAAGCGCCCTATTGCGCTGTCCATTGGCGAGCCCAAACACCGCTCGCCAAGCTTCGTCGCCGAAGCGCTGGCCAGCAATCTCGATCAGATGGCCGTGTACCCGACCACCCTCGGCATCCCGGCCCTGCGCGAAGCCATCGCCGCCTGGTGCGAACGTCGCTTCGATGTCCCCAAAGGCTGGATCGATCCGGCGCGCAACGTGCTGCCGGTCAACGGCACCCGCGAGGCACTGTTCGCCTTCACCCAGACCGTGGTCAACCGTGGCGATGACGCACTGGTGGTCAGCCCGAACCCGTTCTACCAGATCTACGAAGGCGCGGCGTTCCTCGCCGGGGCCAAGCCGCATTACCTGCCATGCCTGGACGAAAACGGCTTCAATCCGGATTTCGACGCCGTTTCGCCGGACATCTGGAAACGCTGCCAGATCCTGTTCCTGTGCTCGCCAGGCAACCCGACCGGCGCATTGATTCCGGTCGAGACCCTGAAAAAGCTGATCGCCCTGGCCGATGAGCATGACTTCGTGATTGCCGCGGACGAGTGCTACAGCGAACTCTACTTCGACGAACAAACGCCGCCGCCAGGCCTGCTCAGCGCCTGCGCAGAACTGGGGCGCAAGGACTTCAAGCGCTGCGTGGTGTTCCACAGCCTGTCCAAGCGTTCGAACCTGCCAGGCCTGCGTTCGGGTTTTGTCGCCGGCGACGCAGACATTCTCAAAGGCTTCCTGCTTTACCGCACCTACCACGGCTGCGCGATGCCGGTTCAAACCCAACTGGCCAGCGTTGCTGCATGGAATGACGAAGTGCATGTGCGCGCCAACCGAGCGTTGTATCGCGAGAAATTTGATGCGGTACTGGAAATTCTCAGCCCGGTGCTGGACGTACAGCGTCCGGATGGCAGTTTCTACCTGTGGCCGAATGTGGCCGGTGACGATGCAGCGTTCTGCCGCGACCTGTTCGAGCAGGAGCATGTGACCGTGGTGCCGGGCTCTTACCTGTCGCGGGATGTCGATGGCGTCAATCCGGGCGCCGGGCGCGTGCGCATGGCGCTGGTTGCGCCGTTGGCTGAGTGTGTCGAGGCTGCCGAACGAATCCGTGCATTTATTACGAGAAACCAGTAAGCGCTCCAAGCCTGCACCGTGCAACGCGGTGCAGGCCATGCTTAGTTATCGCAACATCCCCTGACAGGCAGTAACTTTACCCACAACAGCACGACAACTAATCTCCAAGCTGAATCAACCGATTCAACTAAAAAACATGACAAGGAGATAGTCAATGTCGCATTCACATCCCTGCAAAGTTATCGAACCAGCAGACATACAAGCCTCTTATGACGCCGCCATTAATGAAAACCCTGACAATGCCAACATTGCGACCACTGGAAGTCGAAAAAAAAGAGGAGTAGCAACTCACTCCAAATTTTGGGCTAACCAGAGGACACTCAAAGTAGCATTTCTCAACCCGCCGTCCGACACACATCGTGAGGCCGCCATAAAAGCCATCATGCTATGGCAACCGTCTATCAACTTGAATCTGGAGTTTGTCAACGGCTCCGAGGGTGACATTCGGATCACCATGGAAGCCCCCTTAAACTACTCAGCCATCGGCACCGACGCCACGCTGCGCGGCCCTGGCGAAAACACCATGAACATTGGCACCGCTCCCGACCATCCTTGGTTTGAAGCTGCGGTATTGCACGAATTCGGCCATGCACTCGGCATGGAGCATGAACATCAACATCCAAAAGCTAATATCCCGTGGAACAAACCTGCGGTATATGAGCACTACTGGACCGCTTTTCAATGGAGCAAGGAGGAAGTTGATCACAATCTGTTTAGATTGCTGGAAACAGCAACTGCTCGAACCACTGCTTATGATCCAACCTCAATAATGCACTACCCCATACCCAACGAACTGACAATCGGGGATTGGGCGGTATATAAAAATACAACAATAAGCCAAAACGATCGCCGACTAATGCGCAAAGCATATCCAAAGCCAGATTAAGACATCAATTATCACTCAGCGTAAACCAAACAACGAACCTCTTTATTATTTCACCGATCCCAACTTGGCTTCACTCAAATCCAGCTCCCCCAACACCTCACGCAATACGTCATCGCCAATCTGGTGCTGACGACTGAGGCTGTACAACTCCAGGCGCTGCGCCCGCAGCGCCTTCAAGCGCAGGCGCCGCTCCAGCAAGTCCATTTGATAGGCCAGGGCCTGGGCTTCGACTGAATCGTTGAACACCTCCAACTGGTGCCGGTACTCGGACATGATCCGCGCCTTGAGTTCGGCCGCCAGCGCGGACTGGGCGGCGTCCTGCGGGTTGATTTCTTCTGTCTCAAGCGCATGAATGGCCGCTTCGGCGGTCTTGCGCCAGGCGTCGCGCACTTCGTTGCGGCGCTTGTCGTCCGGGCTGGCTTCGATGCCGCGCAACAACAGTGGCAGCGCGATGCAGGCCGCAATCAACGACAGCAGAATCACCCCGGCGGCGATGAATATCAGCAGATCGCGCTCGGGAAACGCACTGTCCCCCATGAGCATCGGCACCGACATTACCCCCGCCAGCGTCACGGCCCCACGCACGCCACCGACAGTCAGCAACCAGCAGGAACGCGCGCTTGGCACCCGGGTTATCTCAGCCTTGCCACGCCAGCGCCGCACCAAAATGGACAGCCGCCAGATGCTTTGCACCCAGACGAACCGCAAAACCAGCAGCACCAGGAAAATCGCCACCACATCCAGCCCGCGATACAACAACGTCGGCCATAGCGAGGTTTCGTGACTGGCCACCGCCTTGATGATGTCCGGCAACTGCAGGCCCAACAGCAGGAAAATCAAGCCGTTGAAGGCGAATTCCAACAACGACCAGACACTGCGATTGAGCAGGCGCGTGTTGGTCTGGCGCGGCAGCAGATCGAGCCAGCTCTGCATCATCCCCGCCGCCACCGCCGAGAGGATGCCCGACACTTCCATGCGCTCGGCCAGCACGTAGGCCGCAAACGGCAGCAACAACATGAACACCACGTGCGTCGCCGGATCATCCCAACCGCGAGCGATCATCCACGCCCGCAGACGGCCAACCAGCCAGCTCAAGGCCACTCCCACGGCCAGACCGCCCACCGCGACCAGCACGAACGTCAGGCTGGCATTGGCCAGTGAGAACACGCCGGTCACCGCCGCCACCAAGGCAAACTTGAACGTCACCAGGCCCGAGGCGTCGTTCATCAGCGCCTCACCCTGCAAGATGTGCATCAACGGCGTGGGCAGTCGATTGCGGGAGATCGCCGACACCGCCACCGCATCCGTCGGCGATAGCACGGCCGCCAGGGCAAACGCCACCGGCAATGGCACACCGGGTAGCAGCCAATGAATGAAATAGCCGGCGCCAACCACGGTAAACAACACCAGGCCCACCGCCAGGGTCAGGATCGGTCCGCGCAGGTGCCAGAATTCGCGCTTGGGCATGCGCCAACCGTCGGAGAACAGTAGCGGCGGCAGGAACAGAAACAGGAACAACTCGGGATCCAGGGCCACATGCAATCCCAGAGTCGGCCACGCAAGCAATGCCCCTGCGGCGATTTGCACCAGCGGCAACGGCAGCGGGATCACCCGTCCGATCAGGCGCGAAACGCCCACCAGCATCAACAGGATCAGGACGGTGTAGGCGGTTTGCATAAAGCGTGGTTCCCGGACAATCGACAACATTGAAGTGCCATATTAGCTGCTTAGACTGTTTGGGGACCCTTGCACCAATGTCGCACAACGGAATACCGCCCTCCGTAGGAGCGAGCTTGCTCGCGATGGTCGTTAACGATTACGCGGCATGCCTGATTCCCCGCGGCGCTCTCAGGTTCATCGCGAGCAAGCTCGCTCCTACAAGGGATTTATGGCATGACAAAAATACAAACCCGACCACAGCCGCCGCGAAACCGTCCGGCCATGGCATAATCCTCCACCTTTTATTTCCAGCACCTGCAAAGGGGGCAATTCCTTGACCGTTTCAAGCAAAACGTTGCACCTTTTCGGCATCAAAGCCTGCGACACCATGAAAAAGGCGCGCACCTGGCTCGATGAACACGCTGTCAGCTATGACTTTCATGATTACAAAGCGGTCGGTATCGACCGTGAACACCTGACCCAATGGTGCAGCGAGCACGGCTGGGAAGTGGTGTTAAACCGTGCAGGCACGACCTTTCGCAAGCTCGACGACGAACGCAAAGCCGATCTCGACCAGACGAAAGCCATCGAACTGATGCTCGCACAACCTTCGATGATCAAGCGCCCGGTGCTCGATCTCGGTGACCGAACCCTGATTGGCTTCAAGCCAGATATCTACGCGGCCGCGCTCAAGTAAGCAGCCCGTTCAATTTTGTTAGAGGTATTCACATGTCCGCTACCCTGTTCAGCCTGGCCTTCGGCGTCGGCACTCAAAACCGTCAAGGTGCATGGCTGGAAGTGTTCTACGCCGCCCCGGTTCTCAAGCCATCGGCTGAAGTCGTCGCCGCTATCGCACCGATCCTGAGCTACACCGAAGGCAATCAGGCCATCGCATTCAGCACCGCCCAGGCCTCGCAACTGGCCGAAGCCCTCAAAGGCGTCGACGCCGCCCAGGCTGCCCTGCTGACCCGACTGGCCGAGAGCCACAAGCCGCTGGTCGCCACCCTGCTGGCTGAAGACACCCAGCTGTCGTCCACCCCGGAGGCCTACCTCAAGCTGCATCTGCTGAGCCATCGCCTGGTCAAGCCTCACGGCCTGAACCTGGCCGGAATCTTCCCGCTGCTGCCGAACGTGGCCTGGACCAGCCAGGGCGCTGTCGACCTGGGCGAACTGGCCGAACTGCAACTCGAAGCCCGCCTGCGCGGCGAGCTGCTGGAAGTGTTCTCGGTGGACAAGTTCCCGAAAATGACCGACTACGTGGTTCCGGCTGGCGTGCGTATCGCTGACGCTGCGCGTCTGCGCCTGGGCGCTTACGTGGGCGAAGGCACCACCGTGATGCACGAAGGTTTCATCAACTTCAACGCCGGCACCGAAGGCCCGGGCATGATCGAAGGCCGCGTATCCGCTGGCGTATTCGTCGGCAAGGGTTCGGACCTGGGCGGCGGCTGCTCGACCATGGGCACCCTGTCGGGTGGCGGCAACATCGTGATCAAGGTCGGCGAAGGCTGCCTGATCGGCGCCAACGCCGGTATCGGTATCCCGTTGGGCGACCGCAACACCGTCGAGTCGGGCCTGTACGTGACCGCCGGTACCAAAGTCGCCCTGCTGGACGAGAACAATCAACTGGTCAAAGTGGTCAAGGCCCGTGAACTGGCCGGCCAGCCGGACCTGCTGTTCCGTCGCAATTCGGAGACCGGTGCCGTGGAATGCAAAACCCACAAATCGGCCATCGAGTTGAACGAAGCGCTGCACGCTCACAACTAAGCGTCACCTGTACCTGTAGGAGCGAGCCTGCTCGCGATGATCAAATGAACGACACGGGCTGTCTGGTACCCCGCGTTATCGTTGAGGTCCATCGCGAGCAGGCTCGCTCCTACAGGGGTCAGGCGTACAGGCGAACAACATGATGATTCTCTCTCCCTGGCGCGCCGATTTTCCGGCCATCGCTGCCCTGCAGCGACAAGGCCAGACGTATCTGGACAACGCCGCCACCACGCAAAAACCCCAAGCCCTGCTGGATGCCCTGGCGCACTACTACGCCAATGGCGCTGCCAACGTGCATCGGGCGCAACACTTGCCCGGCGCCCACGCCACCCAGGCGTTCGAGGACAGCCGTCGCAAAGCCGCGCAATGGCTCAATGCTGGCGATTGCGGGCAGATCATCTTTACCCACGGCGCGACGTCCGCGCTGAATCTCCTGGCCTATGGCCTGGAACACCTTTTCAATCCGGGCGACGAAATTGTCATCAGCGCCCTGGAGCATCACGCCAACCTTTTGCCGTGGCAGCAACTGACGCACCGTCGCGAGCTGAAGCTGGTGATCCTGCCGCTGGACGCCGACGGCGTGATCGACCTTGAAGCTGCCGCCGGTTTGATCGGCCCCCGCACGCGTCTGTTGGCCGTCAGTCAGCTGTCCAACGTGATTGGCGCGTGGCAGCCGTTGCCTCAATTGCTGGCACTGGCCAAGGCGCAAAATGCCCTGACCGTGATCGATGGCGCCCAGGGCGTGGTCCATGGCCGCCACGACGTGCAAGCATTGGGCTGCGATTTTTATGTGTTCTCCAGCCACAAGCTCTACGGTCCCGATGGCCTGGGCGTGCTGTTCGGGCGCAATACGGCGCTGCAACAGCTGCGTCCCTGGCAGTTCGGCGGTGAAATGGTGCTCGATGCCAATTATCACGACGCCCGCTTTCGCCCGGCACCTCTGGGCTTCGAGGCCGGGACGCCGCCGATTGCCAGTGTGATCGGCCTGGGAGCGACCCTGGATTACCTCGCCGGGCTTGATCAGGACGCCGTGTCCGCCCATGAAGCGGCGCTGCATGCCTGTCTGCTCAAGGGGCTTGAGGCACGTCACGGCATCCGCTTGCTGGGCAGGCCGCAAGTGGCACTGGCCAGTTTTACCGTCGAGGGTGTGCATAACTCTGACCTGGCGCACTTGCTGACTGAGCAAGGGATTGCAGTGCGCGCTGGCCATCACTGCGCCATGCCGTTGCTCAAACGCTTTGAACTGGCGGGGGCGA
Organism: Pseudomonas sp. QLc11A; assembly: GCF_052112305.1. Lineage (NCBI taxonomy): Bacteria > Pseudomonadati > Pseudomonadota > Gammaproteobacteria > Pseudomonadales > Pseudomonadaceae > Pseudomonas > Pseudomonas sp. QLc11A. The sequence continues at coordinate 199,258 of NZ_JAVAJJ010000005.1, read as the reverse complement.
TTCGGGTGTCGTTGGCGCTGTACAACGACTCCGAAGACCTGGAACGGTTTTTTGAAGCCCTGGATCAGGCGTTGGAGATGCTGCGATGAACCTGCCTGCCGATGCCGTGACCGCACTCGATACCTTTGGCAAAGCCGCCGGCTGGGAACAACGGGCACGCCTGCTGATGCAATGGGGCGAGCGCCTGCCTGCCTTGAGTGATGCGCAGATGTGCGACGCCAACCGGGTGCACGGTTGTGAAAGCCAGGTTTGGCTGGTGGGCGAATTGCGCGACGACCATTGGCAGTTCAGCGCCAACAGCGATGCACGGTTGATTCGCGGGTTGGTGGCGTTGCTGCTGGCGCGGGTCAACGGCTTGTCGGCGGCTCAATTGCAGCAGGTGGATTTGCCGGACTGGTTCAATCAGCTGGGATTGGGGCGGCAGTTGTCCCAGTCTCGTAGCAATGGCCTCAATGCCGTACTTCAGCGAATGAATGAGTTGGCCGGTTAATCGCCTTCGCGAGCAAGCCCGCTCCCACATTGGATTTCGGTCGTACACAAAAACTGTATTCACTGAAGATCGAATGTGGGAGCGGGCTTGCTCGCGAAGAGGCCATCAGTAGCAACACTTAAATCTGAGGCTTGACCCGCTCCGCCGGCCGCCGCACTCCGGCCACGATCTTGTCCACAGCCTTGGTCGCCGCGACCATGCCGAAGGTCGCCGTCACCATCATCACCGCGCCAAACCCGCCGGCGCAGTCGAGCTTCACACCATCACCGACAAAACTCTTCTGCAGGCAAATGCTGCCGTCCGGTTTCGGATAACGCAGCTGCTCGGTGGAAAACACGCACGGCACGCTGTAATGGCGGGTCACGGTGCGTGAGAAGCCGTAGTCGCGGCGCAGCGTGGAGCGCACTTTCGACGCCAGCGGGTCGTTGAACGTGCGATTCAGATCGCAGACCTGAATCAAGGTCGGGTCGATCTGCCCGCCCGCGCCGCCGGTGGTGATGATCTGGATCTTGCGACGCTTGCACCAGGCGATCAGCGCAGCCTTGGCGTTGACGCTGTCGATGCAGTCGATCACGCAGTCGATGTTCGGCGTGATGTACTCGGCCATGGTGTCGCGGGTGACGAAGTCCGGCACCGCGTGCACCGTGCAGTCCGGGTTGATCCCGCGCAGACGCTCGGCCATCACCTCGACCTTGGGTTTGCCGACGGTACTGTCCAGCGCGTGCAACTGACGGTTGGCGTTGCTGACGCAGACGTCGTCCAGATCGAACAGCGAAATCTCGCCCACGCCACAACGGGCCATGGCTTCCGCCGCCCAGGAACCGACACCACCGACGCCGACAATCGCCACATGGGCTGCGCGCAGGCGTTCAAGGCCTTCGATGCCATACAAACGAGCAATGCCGGCAAAACGCGGATCTTCAGTACTCATGACCATTACCCCAAAAACCGGCGGGCATTATATGGCGATATGAAGACAAAATCAGTTACATGAAAAATAGAAAGAACTTTAACGAATTCAGATTGCCCAACGTCCGGCAATTCCCTGTCCGCTGCAGGACCAGAGAATGCCCGGTGTAGGATGCGCGCCCATTGGCGACGGCCAACCGTTCCTCCGTTCCACAGTCTTTGGAACCCGAAATAGCTATGTCATCGCGTAAATTTGGACTCAACCTGGTCGTGGTGCTCGCCATCGCGGCCTTGTTTACCGGCTTCTGGGCGCTGATCAACCGCCCGGTCACCGCCCCCAACTGGCCTGAACAGATCTCCGGCTTCTCGTACTCGCCATTCCAGCAGGGCCAGTTCCCGCAGAAAGACCAGTACCCGACCGACGATCAAATGCGTCGCGACCTGGAGATCATGAGCAAGCTGACGGATAACATCCGCATCTACTCGGTCGATGGCACCCTGCAAGACATCCCGAAACTGGCGGAAGAGTTTGGTTTGCGGGTGACACTGGGGATCTGGATCAGTCCGGACCAGGAACGCAACGAACGTGAAATTACCCGCGCCATCGAAATAGCCAACTCTTCGCGCAGCGTGGTTCGTGTGGTGGTCGGCAACGAAGCGATCTTCCGCAAGGAAATCACCGCCGCCGAACTGAGCGTGATGCTTGATCGTGTCCGCGCCGCCGTGAAGGTGCCGGTGACCACGTCCGAGCAATGGCACGTCTGGGAAGAACACCCGGAACTGGCCAAGCACGTCGACCTGATCGCCGCCCACGTCCTGCCTTACTGGGAATTCATCCCGATGGACAAGGCCGGACAGTTCGTCCTCGACCGCGCCCGCGACCTGAAAAAGATGTTCCCGAAAAAGCCGCTGCTGCTGTCCGAAGTGGGCTGGCCGAGCAATGGCCGCATGCGCGGCGGCGCCGATGCTTCGCCAGCAGACCAGGCGATCTACCTGCGAACCCTGGTCAACAAGCTCAATCGCCAGGGTTTCAACTACTTCGTGATCGAAGCGTTTGACCAGCCGTGGAAAGTCAGCGACGAAGGTTCCGTTGGCGCCTACTGGGGCGTATTCAACGCCGCGCGCCAGCAGAAGTTCAACTTCGAAGGCCCGGTGGTGGCGATTCCGCAGTGGCGCGTGTTGGCCATCGGTTCGGTGGTATTGGCGCTGTTGTCGCTGACCCTGCTGATGATCGACGGCTCGGCCCTGCGCCAGCGTGGTCGCACCTTCCTGACCTTCATTGCGTTCCTCTGTGGTTCGGTGCTGGTATGGATCGGCTACGACTACAGCCAGCAGTACAGCACCTGGTTCAGCCTGACAGTGGGTTTCCTGCTTGCCCTCGGTGCGCTCGGGGTGTTCATCGTGCTGCTGACCGAAGCCCATGAACTGGCCGAAGCGGTCTGGGTGCACAAGCGCCGCCGCGAGTTCCTGCCGGTGGAAGGCGATTCCGGCTACCGCCCGAAAGTGTCGATTCACGTGCCCTGCTACAACGAACCGCCGGAGATGGTCAAACAGACCCTCAACGCCCTGGCCAACCTCGACTATCCGGATTTCGAAGTCCTGATCATCGACAACAACACCAAGGACCCGGCGGTCTGGGAACCGGTGCGCGACTACTGCGCCACCCTCGGCCCGCGCTTCAAGTTCTTCCACGTGGCACCGCTGGCCGGCTTCAAGGGTGGCGCGCTGAACTATCTGATTCCGCACACCGCCAAGGACGCCGAAGTGATTGCCGTGATCGACTCGGACTACTGCGTCGACCGCAACTGGCTCAAGCACATGGTGCCGCATTTCGCCGACCCGAAAATCGCCGTGGTGCAGTCGCCGCAGGACTACCGCGACCAGAACGAAAGCACCTTCAAGAAGCTCTGCTACGCGGAATACAAGGGCTTCTTCCATATCGGCATGGTCACCCGCAACGACCGCGACGCGATCATCCAGCACGGCACCATGACCATGACCCGCCGCTCAGTGCTCGAAGAGCTGGGCTGGGCCGACTGGTGCATCTGTGAAGACGCCGAGCTGGGCCTGCGCGTATTCGAGAAAGGCCTGTCGGCGGCGTACTACCACACCAGCTACGGCAAAGGCCTGATGCCCGATACCTTCATCGACTTCAAGAAACAGCGTTTCCGCTGGGCCTACGGAGCGATTCAGATCATCAAGCGCCACACCGCCAGCCTGCTGCGCGGCAAGGACACCGAGCTGACCCGCGGCCAGCGCTACCATTTCCTCGCGGGCTGGTTGCCGTGGGTGGCGGACGGCATGAACATCTTCTTCACCGTCGGTGCGCTGTTGTGGTCGGCGGCAATGATCATCGTGCCGCAACGGGTCGATCCACCGCTGCTGATCTTCGCAATCCCGCCGTTGGCGCTGTTCGTGTTCAAGGTCGCCAAGATCATCTTCCTCTACCGTCGTGCGGTCGGGGTGAACTTGAAGGATGCCTTCTGCGCGGCGCTGGCCGGTCTGGCGTTGTCCCACACCATCGCCAAAGCGGTGCTGTACGGCTTCTTCACCAGCAGCATTCCGTTCTTCCGCACACCGAAAAATGCCGACAACCATGGCTTCTGGGTAGCGATTTCCGAAGCGCGCGAAGAGTTGTTCATCATGCTGCTGTTGTGGAGCGCGGCGCTGGGGATTTATCTGGTCAACGGCATGCCGAGCAACGACATGCGCTTCTGGGTCACCATGCTGCTGGTGCAGTCGCTGCCGTATCTGGCGGCGCTGATCATGGCGTTCCTGTCGTCGCTGCCGAAACCGGCCGCCGAGCCTGAAACGGCACCTGTCGTCTAAATCTTTGCGGATGCACTAAACGGCGGCCAATGGTCGCCGTTTTGCTTTAAGATAACCGCCATTTTGCGGGGCTTGGCGGCATGCGGTTTCCAACCGGACCCGAGACCTGTGGGAGCGAGCCTGCTCGCGAATGCGTTGTCACAATCAATGTTTATGTTGACTGACGCGCCGCTTTCGCGAGCAGGCTCGCTCCCACATTCAACCCCAAGCCCATATTCCATGATTCCGGAGTTTTCCATGACGGCCCACGCCGACCTTTCGCCGACCCTTCAACTCGCCATCGACCTGATCCGCCGTCCGTCCGTGACGCCGGTCGACGCCGATTGCCAGAAGCAGATGATGCAGCGCCTGGGCGATGCCGGTTTCACCCTGGAACCGATGCGCATCGAAGATGTGGATAACTTCTGGGCCACCCACGGTCAGGACGACGGTCCGGTGCTGTGCTTCGCCGGCCACACCGACGTGGTCCCGACCGGCCCGGTGTCAGCCTGGCAGATCGAACCGTTCAACGCGCTGATCGACGAACACGGCATGCTCTGCGGCCGTGGCGCCGCCGACATGAAAGGCAGCCTCGCCGCCATGACCGTCGCGTCCGAGCGTTTTGTCGCCGACTACCCGCATCACAAGGGCAAAGTCGCGTTCCTGATCACCAGCGATGAAGAAGGCCCGGCGCACCACGGCACCAAGGCAGTGGTCGAACGCCTCGCCGCACGCAAGGAGCGTCTGGATTGGTGCATCGTCGGCGAACCGTCGAGCACCACCCTGGTGGGTGACGTGGTCAAGAACGGCCGTCGCGGCTCCCTCGGCGCCAAGCTGACCGTGCGCGGTGTACAAGGTCACGTGGCTTACCCGCACCTGGCAAAGAATCCGATCCACCTCGCCGCTCCGGCCCTGGCAGAACTGGCCGCCGAGCATTGGGACCACGGCAACGATTTCTTCCCGCCGACCAGTTTCCAGATCTCCAACGTCAACTCCGGCACCGGTGCGACCAACGTGATCCCGGGTGACCTTGTGGCGGTGTTCAACTTCCGCTTCTCCACCGAGTCCACGGTCGAAGGCCTGCAAAAACGCGTCGCCGACATCCTCGACAAGCATGGCCTGGACTGGCACGTCGACTGGGCCTTGTCCGGCCTGCCGTTCCTCACCGAGCCAGGCGCGCTGCTGGACGCGGTGTCGTCGAGCATCAAGGACATCACCGGTCGCGACACCAAGGCGTCCACCAGCGGCGGTACCTCCGACGGGCGCTTCATCGCGACCATGGGCACGCAAGTGGTTGAGCTGGGCCCGGTCAACGCGACCATCCACCAGGTCAACGAGCGCGTGCTGGCAGCCGACCTCGATGTGCTGACCGAAATCTACTACCAGACCCTGATCAAGTTGCTCGCCTGATGCTTGCCTGCCCAATCTGCAGCGCACCGCTCAACGCGGTGGACAACGGTGTGGTCTGCCCCGCAGGGCATCGGTTCGACCGTGCGCGCCAGGGTTACCTGAACCTGCTGCCGGTGCAGCACAAGAACAGCCGCGACCCCGGGGATAACCAGGCGATGGTCGAAGCGCGCCGTGACTTCCTGAATGCCGGGCACTATGCGCCGGTGGCCAGGCGTCTGGCAGAGCTGGCCGCCCGCTATGCACCGCAGCGCTGGCTGGACATCGGTTGTGGCGAGGGCTACTACACCGCGCAGATCGCCGAGGCGCTGCCAGAGGCCGAAGGTTATGCCCTGGACATCTCCCGCGAAGCGGTCAAACGCGCCTGCAAACGCAACCCGCAGCTCACCTGGTTGATCGCCAGCATGGCGCGGGTGCCGTTGGCTTCCGGCAGTTGCCAGTTCCTCGCCAGCGTCTTCAGCCCGCTGGACTGGGAAGAAGCCAAACGCCTGCTCAGCGTCGGCGGCGGTCTGATGAAAGTCGGGCCGACCAGCGGCCACCTGATGGAATTGCGCGAGCGGCTGTACGATGAAGTCCGCGAGTACATCGACGACAAGCACCTGGACCTGGTGCCGGAAGGCATGGCGCTGGCGCACAGCGAAACCCTGGAATTCAAACTGACGCTCCACAGTGGTCAGGACCGGGCGAACCTGCTGGCGATGACACCTCACGGCTGGCGCGCCAGTGCCGAACGCCGTGCTGCCGTTATCGAGCAGGCCGAGCCGTTCGAGGTCACCGTGTCGATGCGCTACGATTATTTCGTTCTTCAATAACTTCAAACATTTTTGGTCTTGGGCAACGGCTCAAGGCCGGCTAAATCCGCGAATGGATTTTTCAGACCCGCAGTGAGGACATCCATGCGCCAGCCCGATATCGAGATTTACCTGAAAGACGCCGACGTCGATCACAAAGCCATTGCCGCCTGGCTAGGCGCGGCACTTGGCCCGTGTTCGGATTGGGTGCAGAAGGGCCAGACCTACAAGTGCAAGGCCGGCAATGTGCCGGTGACCTGGCTGCCAAAAGCGGTCGGCAAGTGGAACAGCCTGTACCTGGAAAGCGACCAGACCCCATGGGACGACGACATCGCCTGCGCCCGCGCCGCGTTTGCCGCGCTGAACGTCGAAGTGCGTTGCGCGCCGGGCACCTGGGTCGAGGAAGAAGGTGAAGAGACGGCGGACCGCTGGATTCGCATCAGCGCCGATGGTGAAGAAGAGATCACCTGGAAAACGGCTTAAAGCCTGAACACCGCCCCTGTAGGAGCGAGCTTGCTCGCGATGGTCTTCAACGATAACGCGCCAACTCCGAGTATGCGCGGCGTCCTTGAGTTCTTCGCGAGCAAGCTCGCTCCTACAGTGGTTTTTGAGTGAACTGAAGATCCGGTTTACAGACCCACCACATCCTCAGCCTGCAACCCCTTCTGCCCTTCGACCACCGCATATTCAACCTGCTGGCCTTCGGTCAGTGAGCGGTGCCCCTCGCCACGAATCGCGCGGTAGTGCACGAACACGTCCACCCCGTCCTCGCGCTGAATGAAGCCGTAGCCCTTGGCGTCGTTGAACCACTTCACGTTGCCGGTTTCGCGTGTTGCCATTTGTTCATACTCCCTTTTTATTATTGATCGGGCTTTTCGCAGGAAAGCCTCGGGAACGTCAGCCTGCGCATACCGGTCCCATGAGGGCAACGGCGACAGAGCGCCGAGTATATGACAGACGCTGAAACTCTCAATAGCAGTTTACTTCGCCGCTTTTTTGCCGATTTTCGACGAATCCGGCACACTACGCAGCGCCCGAGCAAACGCTTGGTTTCATTCACTCACGCAGAAGCCGTATGACCCGTTCCCCGTTCCGCCGTCTTGTGTTTGGCACCCTGCGTCGACTGCTGTACCTCTGGGTTCGCTCGGAGACGATCAACCAGTCGTCGTTCACCCTCAACCTCGACCGCAGTCGTCCGGTGTTCTACGTCCTGCAAAACCCTTCGCTGACCGACCTTGCCGTGGTCGATACCGAGTGCAGCAAGGCCGGCCTGCCGCGCCCCGTGCTGCCGGTATCGGTGGGCAACCTGCTGGAACCGACCGCGTTCTTCTACCTGACACCGGACCCGGACTGGCTCGGCCGCCAGGACAAGCGCGGCGCGCCGCCAACTTTGACCCGCCTGGTCAGCGCCCTGAGCCAGAACGCTGCCGAAGACGCGCAGATCATTCCGGTCAGCGTGTTCTGGGGTCAGTCGCCGGACAGCGAAAACAGCCCGTGGAAACTCCTGTTCGCCGATAGCTGGGCGGTGACCGGGCGCCTGCGTCGCTTGTTGAGCATCATCGTGTTGGGCCGCAAGACCCGCGTGCAGTTCTCCGCGCCGATCCACCTGCGCGAACTGATCGAACACAACAAGGGCCACGAGCGCACCGTGCGCATGGCCCAGCGCATCCTGCGGGTACACTTTCGCAACCTGAAGGCGGCGGTGATCGGCCCGGACATTTCCCACCGTCGCAACCTGGTCAAGGGCCTGCTGAACCAGCCGCAGGTCAAACAGGCGATCCTCGACGAAGCCGAACGCGAGAACATTTCACCGGAAAAAGCCAAGGCCCAGGCCCTGCGCTATGGCAACGAAATCGCCTCGGACTACACCTACACGGCCATCCGTTTTATGGAAGTGGTGCTGAGCTGGTTCTGGAACAAGATCTACGACGGCATCAGGGTCAACCACATCGAAGGCGTGCAGAAGGTCGCCCAGGGTCACGAAGTGATCTACGTACCCTGCCACCGCAGCCATATCGATTATCTGCTGCTGTCCTACCTGCTGTTCCGCAACGGCCTGACCCCGCCGCACATCGCCGCCGGGATCAACCTGAACATGCCGGTAATCGGCGGCCTGCTGCGCCGTGGCGGCGCGTTCTTCATGCGCCGCACGTTCAAGGGCAACCCGCTGTACACCTCGGTCTTCAACGAATACCTGCACACCCTGTTCACCAAGGGCTTCCCGGTGGAGTATTTCGTCGAGGGTGGCCGTTCGCGCACCGGGCGCATGCTGCAACCGAAGACCGGGATGCTGGCGATCACCCTGCGCAGCTTCCTGCGTTCGTCGCGCATGCCCATTGTCTTCGTGCCGGTGTACATCGGCTACGAGCGCGTACTGGAAGGCCGGACCTATCTTGGCGAGTTACGCGGTGCGGCCAAGAAGAAAGAATCGATCTTCGACATCTTCAAAGTCATCGGCGCACTCAAGCAGCGCTTCGGCCAGGTCGCGGTGAACTTCGGCGAGCCGATCAAACTCGCGGAATTTCTCGACAACGAACAGCCGGACTGGCGCCAGCAGGAACTCGGCCCGCAGTTCAGACCCGCCTGGCTCAACGAGACCACCAACCGCCTCGGCGAGAAGGTCGCGCGGCATCTGAACGAAGCGGCAGCGATCAACCCGGTCAACCTCGTCGCCCTGGCTCTGCTGTCCACCAGCCGCCTGGCCCTGGACGACCGCGCCATGGCACGGGTGCTCGACCTGTATCTGGCGCTGCTGCGCAAGGTGCCGTACTCGCCACACACCACCCTGCCGGAAGGTGACGGCCGGGCGCTGATCGAGCACGTGAAGGACATGGACCTGCTGTCCGAGCAGAGCGATGCCCTGGGCAAGATTCTGTATCTGGACGAACAGAACGCCGTCCTGATGACCTACTACCGCAACAACGTATTGCACATCTTCGCCCTGCCGGCACTGCTGGCGAGCTTCTTCCAGAGTGCCTCGCGCATGAGTCGCGAACAGATCCTGCGCTACACCCGCGCGCTGTACCCGTACCTGCAAGCGGAGCTGTTCATTCGCTGGTCGCTGGACGAACTGGATGCGGTGATTGATCAATGGCTGGAGGCGTTCGTCGAGCAAGGCCTGCTGCGCGTCGAGAACGATGTGTACCTGCGCCCGGCGCCAAGCTCACGGCATTTCGTGTTGCTGACGCTGCTGTCGAAAAGCATCGCCCAGACCCTGCAGCGTTTCTACATGACCGTGTCCCTGCTGCTCAACAGCGGCCAGAACAGCATCAGCGCCGAAGAACTGGAAGACCTGTGCACGGTCATGGCCCAGCGCCTGTCGATCCTGCATGGCCTGAACGCCCCGGAATTCTTCGACAAGAGCCTGTTCCGCCACTTCATCCAGACCCTGCTCGACCTCGAAGTGCTCAAGCGCGACGAAGCGGGCAAGTTGAGCTACCACGAACTGCTCGGCGAACTGGCTGAAGGCGCGGCCAAACGGGTGTTGCCGGCGGAGATCCGCTTGTCGATCCGGCAGGTGGCGTTGCATCGCAGTGAAGATGCGGCGGAATTGGTGACGCCAGTCTGAATCACTCAGATCACTGCGCGTGGGTTTTATGGCTGAAGCAAGGACGCTTCTGACTCACGTCACTCCAACTTTGCCCCTATCCGCAGGAATCCCCCTACATAGAAATCGCTATCTCGACCCTATGCTGGGCGCTCGTCACTACCGACGATCAATTGATAAGGAAATCAATATGAGCAACGAAACCGTAAAGACCATTAGTGGCAAAGTGAGTTACGCGGTAAAGATGGCGCTGCCGCGTAACTCGACTCTTCATGTCCGTCTGGAGGATGACAGTCTGCAAGATGTCGCAGCAAAAGAGCTGGCCGCACAGATCATTACCAACGCAGAAAAAGCCGGGCTGAACTTCAACCTGACGTACAAGCTTGCTGATGTCCTGCCCGGCCATCGCTATGCAATCAGCGCGCGCATCACCCACGAGGACCATCTGTACTTCATCTCCACTCAACATCACCCGGTGGAACTGGGTGTCGATCATGTAAAGGAACAGGAAGTGCTGGTCCAGCTTGTCTGAGAACACCCCCGAGGCATGCTGGGCGATATCCTCGGTAAAATCCGTTAAATTGTCGTTGGCGCCGGTCTTCTTCGGGCGCCGATGACAAGGATCCGCTTCATGAAAAAACTCTCTCTCCTCGGGCTTACGGTTTTGCTCGGCGCCTGCCAATCCCTGCAACCTGCCCCGAAAGCCAGCCTCGACGGCGAAGTCTTTTACCTGCAACGCAGTGCCCTGCCGCCCACCGCTACCCTGAACGTGAGCTTGCAGGACGTGTCTCTGGCCGACGCACCGGCCATTGTCCTCGACGAACAGAACGGCCCGGTCAAAGGCCAGGTGCCACTGCCGTTTCATCTGAGCTACGATCCGGCACAGGTCAAACCCGGCCATCGCTATTCAGTCAGCGCGCGCATCGAAGTCGACGGAAAGCTGATGTTCATCACCACCGAACACCATGCCGTGCGTCTTGATGGCAAGGACCCGCAACCGCTGAAAATCCGCGTCGACGCCGTTCGCTAACTCTCTCTTTTCTGAACAAGGAAGCTGCCATGCTCCGCCCTACCCTTCGTTTTGCCGGCCTGTGCGCAGGTTTGATGATCTGTGCCAACGCCCTGGCGCTGTCCCTCAGCGACCTGTCGCAGAAAGACGCCACCGGCGGGCTCAAGGACGCACTCACCCAAGGCGCGCAACTGGCCGTGAAACAACTCGGCACCCCGGGCGGTTTCAGCAACAACCCGGAAGTAAAAATCGAACTGCCGGGCAAACTGGGCAAGGTCGCCAGCAAAATGAAACAGTTCGGCATGGGTGACCAGGTCGATGAACTGGAAGCCAGCATGAACAAAGCGGCCGAAACCGCCGTGACCCAGGCCCAGCCAATCCTCGTCGATGCCGTGAAGAAAATGACCGTGGAAGACGCCAAGGGCATCCTCAGCGGCGGCAACAACTCGGCCACCCAATACCTGAACAAGACCAGCCGCGAGCAGATCCGCGCCAAGTTCCTGCCGATCGTCAAACAAGCCACCGACAAGGTGGGCCTGGCCCAGCAGTACAATTCGTTCGCAGGGCAAGCGGCGACCATGGGCGTATTGGACGCGAAGAATGCCAACGTCGAAAACTACGTCACCGAACAGGCGTTGAATGGCTTGTTCGAAATGATCGGCAAACAGGAAGAAACCATCCGCCAGAACCCGGCGGCGGCGGCGACCAGTTTGGCGAAGAAAGTGTTTGGGACCTTGTAACCTTTAGCTGACGGCAACAACCGAAGCCCGCTGACCTTCAAAGGTTCAGCGGGTTTTTTCGTTGTGCTATCGAGGCGAATCCAATTGATCCAGCACGCGATTCACCGATAGCTGCGCCAAGACAATCATCTGCTGAATGCCGAGTGTCAGATTGCAGGTTGGGCCGGTCAGGATGGACGACAACTCGGTTGCCATTACGTTGGCTGAGGCGAGGGTTTCGTAGGCATGGACCAGCAAGGTTTCGGAGTCGACGCCTGGGTGGATGGTGAAAATTGGGCAGGGGCGGTTTGAAGTGCCGGCATTTTCTCCGGACTCTGGAGCCGGGGGGTTGGGGCTGGGTTTGATCATTGTGAAGCTCCTAACGAAAGTTGGAGCAGCCAGCATCACTTGCAGATGATGGGTGGCAGCTGTATGCGGGTCTGCAAGACCGAGTTGTTAGGCAAACCCGGCAGACCCGAAGATCTCCCGCACACAGCCACCATAAATCGGTGGTCGCTAAAAAAGCGCCATGATTATAGGTGCGCCAGTGGGCGCCTAACAAACTATTGGCGGGCTTGCAGTCCCGGTCGCTGAATTGGCAGCGACCGTCAGAGGCTAGTGAGCGTGCTTCCGACAGGCAACCTGAAAGTCTTGTGGGAATGGTCTGAATGGTTGGCTTGGGCGATAAACGTTGTTGACTGTTGGGCAGCCATCGCGAGCAAGCTCGCTCCCACAGTTGGGCCGGGGACACCTGAAAGAAATTGGTTGGCTGGCAGGCCGTCTTCGCGGGCAAGCCCGCTCCCACAATTTGACCGAGTACATCTGAAAGAAATTGGTCGGCTGTCAGGTCGCCTTCGCGAGCAGGCTCGCTCCCACAGTTGGGCCGGGAACACCTGAAAGAAATTGGTTGGCTGGCAGGCCGTCTTCGCGAGCAAGCCCGCTCCCACAATTTGACCGAGTACATCTGAAAGAAATTGGTCGGCTGTCAGGCCGTCTTCGCGAGCAGGCTCGCTCCCACAGAAGTGCAAAGGACGATCGGTGTACCCCCACGCTCTTCACCACTCAACAGGCCGAGCGTTAGCTCGCCTGCCGCTCTTGATCTTGATCCACCCGCCCCCTCGGCAGGCTGAGCGGAGGTGTTCATCCGGGGATGGGCGCGCAGCGCCGTTCGACGCAGTCGAACTCATTGCATGTAGGTCGAAGCGAAGCCGACCGGAGGGCAATGCCCCCGGATGAATGCCGGAGCGAAGGAACCCCGAGCCTCAGCGAGGGGCCGTACGTAAGGGGCGAGCGTTTTTTGCTTCCTTTTTTAGGCGCTTGTAAAAAAGGGAGTCGCCGTAAGGGCGAAACCATAAGTAGCCGTTACCGAAGAAACGGATATGCCCCCGATCAAACGGACTCCTTCCTGACCCGAAACCAAGCCGCATAAAGCGCAGGCAAAAACAGCAGCGTCAACGCCGTAGCAACAATCAACCCCCCCATGATCGCCACCGCCATCGGCCCAAAGAACACACTGCGCGACAACGGAATCATCGCCAGAACAGCCGCCAGCGCCGTCAACACAATCGGCCGGAACCGCCGCACCGTGGCCTCGATGATCGCCTGCCAAGGCTTCAACCCGGCAGCAATGTCCTGCTCGATCTGATCCACCAGAATCACCGAGTTACGCATGATCATCCCCGACAAGGCGATAGTCCCCAGCATCGCCACGAAACCGAACGGCTGGCGAAATACCAACAGAAAAAGCGTCACCCCGATCAACCCCAGCGGCGCCGTCAGGAACACCATCGCCGTGCGCGAAAAACTTCGTAGCTGCAGCATCAGCAAGGTCAACACCACCACGATGAACAACGGCACGCCGGCCTTCACCGAGTTCTGTCCGCGCGCCGAGTCTTCCACCGTGCCACCGACATCGAGCAAGTAACCGTCGGGCAGTTCGGCGCGGATCGGATCGAGGGTCGGCATGATCTGCTGCACCAGTGTCGCCGGTTGCTGCTTGTCATAGATGTCAGCGCGAACCGTCACGTTAGGCTGGCGGTTGCGGTGCCAGATGATGCCCTCTTCGAAGCCGTACTCCAGGGTCGCGATTTGCGACAGCGCGACGCTGCGACCGTTATCGGTCGGCACCGCCAGGCTCGGCAGCAATGACAGCTCGGTGCGTTCATGCAAGGTGCCGCGTAACAGGATCTCGATCAACTCGTTGTCTTCACGGTATTGGCTGACGCTGGAACCGGTGAGAGAACTTTGCAGGAACCTCGACAGGTTCGCCGTGCTCACGCCCAGCGCCCGCGCGCGGTCCTGATCGATGTTCAGGTACACCACCTTGCTCGGTTCTTCCCAATCGAGGTGGACGTTGACCACATGCGGGTTCTCGCGAACCTTGGCCGCGACTTTGCGCGCAAGCGCCCGCACCTCCTCGATGTGCTCCCCGGTCACGCGGAACTGTACCGGGTAGCCAACCGGCGGACCGTTTTCCAGACGCGTGACCCGCGAGCGCAGAGCGGGGAATTGCTCGTTGAGGGTTGAGATCAACCAGGTGCGCAGGGCTTCCCGTTCTTCGATGGTTTTCGCCAGGACGACAAACTGGGCAAAGCTCGCCGCCGGCAGTTGCTGATCCAGCGGCAGGTAGAAACGCGGCGAACCGGTGCCGACGTAGGCCACGTAATTGTCGATCCCCGCCTTGTCCTTGAGCAGCGCTTCGAGGCGTTTGACCTCGTCGGCGGTGTTGCTCAGCGAAGCACCTTCGGCCAGTTTCAGGTCGACCATCAACTCGAGGCGACCCGATGCCGGGAAGAACTGCTGCGGTACAAACTTGAACAGCACGATGGAAGCGATGAACAACACCACGGTCGCGGCGATCACGGTTTTGCGCCAGCGCACGCACCACTCCACCAGACGCCGGACGCGCTGGTAGAACGGCGTGCCATAGGGATCGGGTTGGCCGGCACCGTGCTTGGCGGCGTGAATTTTTGCCAGGTCCGGCAGGAGTTTTTCCCCGAGATACGGTACGAAAACCACCGCGGCCACCCACGACGCCAACAGCGCGATGGTGACCACCTCGAAGATCGAACGGGTGTATTCGCCAGTGCCCGATTGCGCCGTGGCAACCGGCAGGAAGCCAGCCGCGGTGATCAGCGTACCGGTGAGCATCGGGAACGCGGTACTGGTCCAGGCATAACTCGCCGCTTTGACCCGGTCGAACCCCTGCTCCATTTTGATCGCCATCATTTCCACGGCGATGATCGCGTCGTCCACCAGCAAGCCCAGCGCCAGTACCAGCGCGCCGAGGGAGATCTTGTGCAGGCCGATGCCCAGGTAATACATGCTGGCAAACGTCATCGCCAGCACCAGCGGAATCGCCAGGGCCACCACCATGCCGGTGCGCACGCCGAGGGAGAAGAAGCTCACCAGCAACACGATGGCCAGCGCCTCGACCAGCACTTGCACGAACTCGCCAACCCCGGTTTTCACCGCCGCCGGCTGGTCGGAGACTTTGCGCAGCTCCATACCGGCCGGGAGGTTTTTCTGGATGCGGGCGAATTCGACTTCCAGTGCCTTGCCCAGCACCAGAATGTCACCGCCGTCCTTCATCGCCACCGCCAGGCCGATGGCGTCTTGCGCCATGAAGCGCATGCGCGGCGCCGGCGGATCATTGAAACCACGCCGCACATCGGCTACATCGGAGATGCGGAAGGTGCGATCACCGACGCGGATCGGGAAGTTCTTGATCTCGTCGACCGTCTGGAAATTCCCCGTCACCCGTAGCTGCAATCGCTCGCTGCTGGTTTCGAAGAAACCTGCCGTGGACACCGCGTTCTGTTCTTCAAGGGCTTGCTGGACGGCCGCCAGCGGCAAGCCGAGGGTGGCGAGCTTGACGTTGGACAGCTCGATCCAGATTTTCTCGTCCTGCAACCCCAGCAGTTCAACCTTGCCCACATCCTTGACCCGTTGCAGCTGGATCTGGATGCGGTCGGCGTAATCCTTGAGCACGGCGTAGTCGAAGCCCTCGCCGGTCAAGGCGTAGATGTTGCCGAACGTGGTACCGAATTCATCGTTGAAGAACGGCCCCTGAATCCCCGGCGGCAGGGTATGACGGATGTCGCTGATTTTCTTGCGCACCTGATACCAGAGCTCCGGGATCTCATTGGAGTGCATGGAATCACGCGCAATGAAGGTGACCTGGGATTCCCCGGGCCGCGAGAACGAAACAATGCGCTCGTACTCGCCGGTTTCCATCAGCTTTTTTTCGATGCGTTCGGTGACCTGGCGCGAAACTTCCTCGGCGGTCGCGCCCGGCCAGTTGGTGCGAATCACCATGGCCTTGAAGGTGAACGGCGGGTCTTCACTCTGGCCAAGCTTGGTGTAGGAAAGTGCGCCGACGATGGCCAGCAACAGCATCAGGAACAGTACGATCTGGCGATTACGCAGCGCCCATTCGGAAAGGTTGAAGCGCATCGGGGCTTACTCCTTGTCCGCCAGATTGACCACGCGATTGGAGCGATCCACCGGGCGCACCTGCTGCCCTTCGAGAAGCACATGGACACCGGCGGCCACGACCCAGTCACTGGCGTTGAGCCCCTCGAGCACCGGTACGGTTTTCTCACCGAAGGCACCCACTCGCACCGGGGTTTTCTTCAAGGTGTTGTTGGCGCTGACGACCCAGACATAGGTCACGCCGTTTTCTGCGGTCAACGCCGACAGTGGAACGGACAGAGGCACCACGTCGGCGGCCTGCACGAACACCCGGGCGCTCTGGCCCAGCTCCACCGGCACCTTGCCGGAGGTGAAGGCGATGCGCGCCGCGAAGGTGCGGGACTTTGGATCAGCCGCCGGCGACAGCTCACGGATGCGCCCCTCGAAACGCTGGCCGGGCTGGGTCCAGAGTTCCACCGCCACCGGTTCACCGACCTTGAAGCGGCCGAAGTTCTGTTCCGGCAGGCTGATCAAGACTTCACGCTCGCCATCGGTCGCCAGTGTGAACACCGTTTGCCCCGCGGCCACGACTTGCCCGACTTCCACAAGACGCTTGGCCACGACGCCGTCCTGCGGCGCACGCAGCACGGCGTAGCTGGCCTGGTTATTGGAAACGTTGTATTCGGCCTTGATTTGCTTGAGGCGCGCTTCACCGGAGCGGTAGAGGTTTTCGTGATTGTCGTACTGCGAGCGGCTGACCAACTGACGCTCCATCAGGGTTTTGTAGCGATCACGCTCGGCACGCACCATGCTCAGATTGGCTTCAGCTGCAGCGACCTGAGCCCGGGTGGCCTCCAGTTGCAGGCGCACGTCCTGAGGATCGAGCTCGGCCAAAGGTTGATCGGCCTTGACCCGCTGCCCTTCCTCGACCAGTCGTCGGCTGACTTTACCGCCAATGCGGAACGCCAGGTCCGGCTCATAACGCGCGCGGACTTCACCTGGATAACTTTCCATGGCCTGTGCCGAAGGCTCTGGCTGAACCACCATGGCCGGGCGCACGCCGACTGGCGGCACTTCGTCGGAGCCACACGCTGACAATAAAAAAGCCAGGGTGACTGGCAACGCGAGGGGCAAGGCATAGCGGAACATGGTGAAGGACCTTTCGCTAATGGTGCTTTGAATAATTATACTGAGCAGTATGTTATTAATAGCAAACTCACCAGTCCAGTAATAAAAGCGAATATGCCAAACAATCTTTCAGCACCCAATGGCCCAGGCAGACCCAAGGATCTGGTGAAACGCCAGGCCATTCTCGATGCGGCAAAAGTGCTGTTTCTGAGTAAGGGTTATGCCAATACCAGCATGGATGCCGTCGCAGCCGAGGCCGGTGTGTCGAAGCTGACGGTCTACAGCCACTTCAACGACAAGGAGACGCTGTTCTCCGCCGCCGTGGTGGCCAAGTGCGAGGAGCAGTTGCCCCCGCTGTTCTTCGAATTGCCTGAAGGCGTGGCAGTGGAAACCGTGCTGCTGAATATCGCGCGCGGCTTTCATCAGCTGATCAACAGTGACGAATCAGTGAACCTGCACCGACTGATGATGACCTTGGGCAGCCAGGACCCGAAACTCGCGCAAATCTTCTTTGAGGCGGGCCCGGAGCGCATGCTGCATGGCATGGAACGCTTGCTGAGACGGATCGACGAAAGTGGCGTGCTGAGCATCGACAAGCCGCACAACGCCGCCGAGCACTTCTTTTGCCTGCTCAAGGGCGCCGGGAATTTCCGCTTGCTGTATGGCTGCGGCGAGCCGCCGGTCGGCGAGGCCGCGGAGAGCCATGTGCGGGAAGTGGTGGGGTTGTTTATGCGGGCTTATCGGCCTCAGTGAGCCTGACAGCATTGCGTTGACTGTACCGACGCCTTCGCGGGCAAGCCCGCTCCCACAGGGTCCGAGGTGTACTCGAATTTTGAACCCGGCACAAAACCTGTGGGAGCGTGGCTTGCCCGCGATGAAGGCGACTCGGTCTTAAGGCTTGAGCGCTTTCTTCGGATAAATATCGTACCGACTGGACTTACCATCCAGCGCATGGCTCGGCTTCGGCCCGTCGATGCACGGCGCCTTGCGCGGGCGCTTGACCACTACCCGGTGGCTGGCCAGGGCCAACGCCGCTTCGAGCAAGGCCGGCGCATCCGGGTCATCGCCCACCAGCGGCCGGAACAGGCGCATTTCCTTCTTCACCAGCGCGGTTTTCTCACGGTGCGGGAACATCGGGTCCAGGTAGATCACCTGTGGCGGTTCACCCTCCCAATTGCGCATCACCTCGATCGAGTTGCCCTTGAGCAGCCGCATGCGCGCCACGATCGGCGCCACGTCGAAGTCTTCCGCGCCACGGGCCAGACCATCTTCCAGCAAGGCGCCAATCAGCGGCTGACGCTCGATGAGACTCATCTCGCAACCGAGGCTGGCCAGCACGAACGCGTCCTTGCCCAGCCCTGCCGTGGCATCCAGTACCCGCGGGCGCACGCCCTGGGCGACGCCAACAGCCTTGGCGATCATCTGCCCGCTGCCGCCGCCGTACAGACGGCGATGGGCCGCACCGCCCTCGACGAAGTCCACCCGCACCGGCCCCGGCGCGTCCGGCCCCAGCTGTTGCAACTGCAAACCCTGGTCACCCACCTGCAAGGCAAATTCGCCGTCCGCCACTTGCATCGGCAAGCCCAGGCGCTCGGCCCATTGCTCGGCTTGTGGCTCGAAAGCCGCGTCCAGGGCCTGGACATGGATGCGGCAGGCCGCGGGTTGATCAATCATCGGAAAACACGCTCAAAAAATTAATGATCGGCAAAAACTGCCGATAACAAAACTATCGAGCATTTTGCCAGAGCTGAGCGTCGACCGAGAGAAATGTCAGACATTCAACCCACAATCACAGGTTTTATATCGCCCTACGGCAATTACAACCTGCGAAACACCCAGGCACTGAGCGGTGTCAGTCACATCTGGCAGGATTTCTTTGCCCGTGCGCTGGCCGATCAGTCGGGTGATGTGCTGCCTGAATCACTGAATTTCCCACCGGTCGATCTCGAAAGCCCGGTCGAGCCGACCGTTGGCAGCGAGCTGCTGGAACACATCGTTTCCCAGCGTGAGTGCGACGTCAAAGAGACCCAGGTCCGCCCGCCAGAACCTCTGTTCCTGCCCATTGCCGAATTCGAAATGGACCTGGCCGACAAGCCATTCCCACCGTTCCCGGCAGATGAAATCGTCGCCCAGCAAAAACACCAGGACTTCGACAGCGGCTGGGTTCGCCCGATCGTGCTCAACGCCGGTCAGCCACTGCCGCAAGCCAGCCCTGCCCCGCAACCACGTCCGCTGCACCTGCCGATTGCCGAATTCGACTTGGATCTGCTCGACAAGCCGTTCCCGCCGTTCTCCCCGGAAGAACGGATCGAACAGCAGAAACAACTGGATTTCGACAATGGTTGGGCGCGCCCGATCATCCTGCAAAACCTGCGCATCGCCGCCTGACCCTCAGCCCTTGAAGAACTGATTGGCCTTCTGGTACGGCATCGACCGCGAAGTGAAGCCGAACGTGCCTGATGTCTGGATTTCTTCGGCGGCACGGAAGAATTCACCATAGGCCGCCAACGCCAGCGCCGAACCGACGCTGATGCGTTTGACGCCCATTTCAGCCAACTGCGCGACCGTCAGCTTCAAGCCGCCCGACATCAACACATTCACCGGTTTGGGCGCCACCGCGCGCACCACCGCCAGCACATCCTCGGCGTTGCGCAGACCGGGTGCGTAGAGCACATCGGCACCGGCCTCGGCGAATGCCTGCAAGCGGCGGATGGTGTCGGCCAGATCAGGATTGCCGTGCAGGAAGTTTTCGGCCCGGGCGGTCAATGTGAAGGGGAACGGCAAACTGCGAGCGGCAGCCACAGAGGCCTCGATGCGCGCCACCGCGTGGTCGAAGCAGTAGATGGGGCCTTCTTCGCGACCGGTGGCGTCTTCAATAGAACCTCCAACGGCTCCTGCCTCTGCCGCGCGCAAAATGCTTTTCGCGCAGTCGGCCGGGTTGTCGGCAAAGCCGTTTTCCAGGTCCACGGCAACCGGCAAGTCAGTGGCGGCGACAATCGCCTGAACGTTCATCAGGGTATCGTCGAGGCTCAAGCCGCCATCGGCACGACCCTGGGAAAAGGCATAACCGGCACTGGTGGTCGCCAGCGCCTCGAAGCCGAGGCTGGCGAGCATCTTCGCTGAACCCGCATCCCACGGATTGGGAATCACAAAAGCGCCGGAGCGTTCGTGAAGGGCTTTGAACGCCTGGGCTCGAAGGGGTTGCGCATCCATGGGGCAGGCTCCTGAAGAGGGGGAAGGAATCCGCCTCAGAGCAGATCAAGTTGCTCGGCGGCGGGTTCTCTGTATAGCTCAGGCAGCGCCGGCAAGCCAGGCAGACGCCGCATCAGCCTGGCGTGAAAACGCTGCGCCAGTTTCGCCGCCAGCAGGTTGTCGGCGGTGTGCAGGAAGATATACGGCGTGCGTCCTTCTTCGATCCACAGCGCGATTTTCTCGGCCCAGGGCTCCAGGAACGGATCGTTGGCCTCAAGCACCGGATGGCCGATAAAACGCACCTGCGGACACTGCGTGAACGCTGCCGGACGCGGAGGCACCCGGGGCTTCTTCGATTGAGCGTGAAGCACTGACGGCTCGGTCGATGTGCAACTGAACAACGCGCGGGGATCAAGACAGATGCGTTCAACACCGCGATCCAGCAGCAGACGATTGAGCATCCGCTCGCTGTCACCCTTGGTGAAGAAATCACCATGGCGTACTTCAACGGCCAACGGGCGTTGCAGGGAATCGATAAATCCGGCCAGCTCGGGCAAGCGTTGGGGCGTGAAGTTTTTCGACAGCTGCAACCACAATGGCGACACCCGATCACCCAGCGGAGTGAGCAATTGCAGGAAGGTTTCGGCGGCGGTCAGCTGTTCGCGCAAATCGCCACCGTGGCTGATCTCGCCGGGAAACTTGGCGGTAAAGCGAAAGTGCTGCGGCATGGTTTGGGCCCAACGCTGCACGGTGCTGGCAGCAGGGCTGGCGTAGAAGGTCGTGTTGCCTTCTACGGCATTGAATACCTGGCAATAGAGATCAAGAAACTCGGCGGGTCTGGCGTGCGGCGGATACAGGTAATCGCGCCAGGCGTTCTCGCTCCAGGACGGGCAACCGAGGTAATACGGCAGCAACATCAGATGTACAGGTCGAGACCCAACACATCCGTCTCCCAATCGACGAAACCGGCGGTACTCAGGTAGCTGGCCAGCGCCGTCGCCACGCTTTTGCTCATGGCACGGTGGTAAATCATGTCTTGCTGACGGGCGGGAAGATTGCTCAGTTTTTGCGCAGAGGCTTTGGCGGCGCGGGCAGCCAGTTGCTCTTCAGTCGGGAATTCCAGCTCGCCTTCGATATCAATGGCGTCGTCTTCCACCACACGGTCTTTGCGTGGCTTGCGCTTGATGGGGTAGGACTGAGAGGAAACGCCGTCGATACGCATACGTGCATACTCGGAATCAGTGATGGCAGTTTAGTGGCGCAAACCCCACTTCGCAAACCGCCGAGTGATAACTAGAACACATAAAAGGCAAAAGGTTTAAAAGCCGGGGTTAGAAAATGACGATTGGCTGCGTCCGAAATGCTTACTGTGGCGAGGGGGCTTGCCCCCGTTCGGCTGCGCAGCAGTCGTAAATCCATTCAATGTGGCATGTCGGATAAAACTCGGGCGTCGGGTTCAGGGCTGCTTCGCAGCCCAACGGGGGCAAGCCCCCTCGCCACAAAAGCTCCCGTGCCACAAAATCGGGTGAATCAACGCGCCTTGGGCGTCGCCACTTTGTCGCGCAGATAAACCGGCTGCGCCTCGTCGGCCACGATCGCCTCACCACGTTCCCAGGCGAACCGCGCCAGGGTCAGCAAATCTTCAGCGTGAGGCAGCATGCCTGCGTCCTGCCCAGTCAGGTTGACGGCGATACGCTCGCCATAACCCCAACCAGTGCCGGCGCCGAACCACTCGCCGCCGACATCGGCCGGCAATGCCGCGGACTCCGGCGGCAGTACCGCTTCGGCGCCCACCAGGCGCATCTCCCCGGCCGTTTCGCGGTAGCAACCCCAATACACTTCATCCATGCGCGCATCGATGGCAGCAGCGACCTGAGTGGCGCCGTGTTCGCGCAATGCACGTTGCGCCAGCACGGCCAGGTTCGACACCGGCAGCACCGGGCGATCCAGGGCAAACGCCAGGCCTTGCACCACGCCGATGGCGATGCGCACACCGGTGAAGGCTCCCGGGCCACGACCGAACGCAATGGCATCGACCGCTTGCAGGGTGGTGCCAGCATTGGCCAGCAATTGCTTGATCATCGGCAACAGCTTCTGCGCGTGCAGGCGCGGGATCACCTCGTAATGGCTCGTGACCTTGCCGTCATGCAGCAAGGCAACGGAGCAAGCTTCAGTCGCGGTGTCCAGGGCCAGCAAGGTGCTCATCGATGTATCCGTAACAAGAGGTCAGAAAAAGTGCGTCAGTATAAACAACTACGGCCCGCAAGCGGGCCGTGGAAGATGAAGCGATTCAGACTTTTCAGCTCAGGGCTTCAAGCACCTTGGCGGTGATCGCTTCAACCGAACCGACGCCTTCGATGTGGCTGTACTGCGGCTTGCCATTGGCGGCCGACAGCTTCTGGTAGAAATCCACCAGCGGCTTGGTCTGGGAGTGGTAGACCGACAGGCGATGACGCACGGTTTCTTCGGTGTCGTCCTTGCGCTGTACCAGCTCTTCACCGGTGATGTCGTCCTTGCCGGCGATTTTCGGCGGGTTGTAGACGATGTGGTACACGCGGCCGCTGGCCTCGTGAACACGACGACCGGCGATACGCTGGACGATTTCTTCGTCTTCGACGGCGATTTCAACCACTGCGTCCAGCTCGACACCGGCAGTCACCAGGGCTTCAGCCTGGGGAATGGTGCGCGGGAAGCCGTCGAACAGGAAACCGTTGGCGCAGTCGGACTGGGCGATGCGGTCCTTGACCAGTGCGATGATCAGGTCATCGGACACCAGGCCACCGGCATCCATGATGCTCTTGGCCTTGATGCCCAGCTCGGTGCCGGCCTTGACCGCTGCACGCAGCATGTCGCCGGTGGAGATTTGCGGAATGCCGAATTTTTCGGTGATGAACTTAGCCTGAGTACCTTTACCGGCCCCGGGAGCTCCCAGCAGAATGACGCGCATCGATGTGCTCCTCAATTTTTTATATGGATAACGTCAGATTCGCCTCGTGGGGCCAATCTCAAAAAAGGGTCGTGGCCGCCCAAACGGCCAAAGGCTGATCAAGATACACAGCAGGCTGCGCCCACACAAGACGCCAAAAGTCGGAGAAACCGCTGCCTCCTGCGACCATTGCGCACGGTTCCCCAAGTCGCAACCCCAACATTAACTGTCGCCTGACAGCACTTTTCAACCCGTCCTGCGGCGGCATCCGCCTCACCTGCCGGATGCCTGACCCTGCGGCAAAAACCTTAGCCGGTGTTACGCAAACCGGCGGCAATCCCCGCGACAGACACCAGCAGGGCCTGTTCTACCGGGCTGTCCTGCGCTACATCCTGCAATCGTGAACGGGCCAGCAACTCGGCCTGCAATAGATGAAGCGGGTCGAGGTAGGTGTTGCGCAAGCGGATGAATTCAAGGGTCGCTGGGCTATGTGCCAGCAGCTGCGACTGCCCGGTCAGGCCGAGAACGATGGAGCACGCCTGCGACAATAGGTCGCGTAAGTGCGCCCCCAATGGCAACAGATTCGGCTCCACCAGACGCTCGTCATAGGACCGGGCAATGTCGGCATCCGCCTTGGCCAGGACCATCTCCAGCATATCGATGCGGGTGCGGAAGAACGGCCATTGCTCACGCATCTGCCCCAGCAGTTCACCTTCACCACGCTCCAGCGCCTTGCTCAGGGCGGCTTCCCAACCCAGCCAGGCCGGCAGCATCAGCCGCGTCTGGGTCCAGCCGAAGATCCACGGAATCGCCCGCAGGCTTTCGATCCCCCCGGCCCGGCGCTTGGCCGGGCGACTGCCCAGGGGCAAACGACCGAGTTCCTGTTCCGGCGTGGACTGGCGGAAATACTCCACGAACTGCGGATTTTCCCGCACCACGGCGCGGTAAGCGCTGACACCGTCTGCGGCCAGTTCGTCCATCAAATGGCGCCACTCGGGCGTCGGTGGTGGCGGCGGCAGCAAGGTCGCCTCAAGCACGGCGGCCAAGTACAGGTTGAGGTTTTGCTCGGCGATGTCCGGCAGGCCGAATTTGAATCGAATCATTTCACCCTGTTCGGTGGTGCGGAACCGCCCCGCCACCGAACCCGGCGGCTGCGACAGAATCGCCGCGTGGGCCGGTCCGCCGCCACGCCCCACGGTGCCGCCGCGACCGTGGAACAGCAGCAACTCCACTTGTTGTTCGCGGCAGATATCCACCAGTCGTTCCTGCGCCCGGTACTGCGCCCAGGCCGCCGCGGTGGTGCCGGCGTCCTTGGCCGAATCGGAATAGCCGATCATCACTTCCTGCGGCCCTTGCAGACGCGAGCGATAGCCCGGCAACAGCAGCAGTTTCTCGATCACCGGGCCGGCGTTGTCGAGATCCGCCAGGGTTTCGAACAGCGGCACCACGCGCATCGGCCGCAGCACGCCGGATTCCTTGAGCAACAATTGCACAGCCAGCACATCGGAAGCGGCACCGGCCATCGAGATCACATAGGAACCAAGGGACGCCCCCGGTGCAGCGGCAATTTCCCGGCAGGTCGCCAGCACCTCGGCGGTATCGGCAGAGGGCTTGAAGTACGCCGGCAACAACGGCCGGCGGTTATTCAGTTCGCGCATCAGGAAGGCGATGCGCTCTTCCTCGCTCCAGTCCTCGTAGCGCCCCAGGCCGAGGTAGTCGGTGATTTCGGTCATGGCGGCGCTGTGTCGCGACGAGTCCTGGCGCACATCCAGACGAACCAGGAACAGTCCGAAGGTCACCGCCCGACGCAGGCAGTCGAGCAACGGCCCGTCGGCGATCACGCCCATGCCGCACTCGTGCAGCGAGTGGTAGCACAGCTCCAGCGGGTCGAGCAGTTCGCGGTTGTCTTGCAGCACGTCGGCCGGTGCCGGCGTGGGCGTCGCCAACGAGGTGTGCGCCCAGTTGCGCGTCGCCCGCAAGCGTTCGCGCAGCTGTTTGAGCACGGCCCGGTAAGGTTCGGCGCTGTCACCCGCCTTGGCCTTCAATTCATCGCTGGCCTGCTGCATCGACAGCTCAGCCGCCAGGTGATCGACATCGCGCAGGTACAGATCAGCCGCCATCCAGCGCGCCAACAGTAAAACCTCTCGGGTAACCGCCGCCGTCACATTGGGGTTGCCGTCGCGGTCGCCGCCCATCCACGAGGCAAAGCGAATCGGCGCCGCCTCCAGTGGCAAGTGCAGGCCGGTAGCGGCGTGCAGGGCCTGGTCGGCCTTGCGCAGATAATTGGGAATGGCCTGCCACAGCGAATGCTCGATCACCGCGAAACCCCACTTGGCTTCGTCCACCGGTGTCGGACGCGTGCGGCGGATTTCCTCGGTGTGCCAGGCTTCGGCGATCAGGCGCTGCAAGGTGGTTTTTATCTGCTCGCGTTCGGCACTGGTCAGGTCGCGGTGATCCTGAGCCGCCAGTTGCGCGGCGATGGCGTCGTACTTCTGGATCAGCGTGCGACGCGCGACTTCAGTCGGGTGCGCGGTCAGCACCAGCTCAATCTCCAGTCGCCCCAATTGCCGGGCCAGTGCTTCGGCACCATGACCCTCGGCACGCAGGCGAGCGAGCAATTCGGGCAACACCCGGGCTTCGAACGGCGCCTGTTGAGACTCCTCCCGACGGTGAATCAACTGGTATTGCTCGGCGATATTGGCCAGGTTGAGAAACTGATTGAACGCCCGCGCTACCGGCAACAGTTCATCTTCGGTCAACTGGTTGAGGCTGGCGCTGAGCTCGGCGTCCATGGAGCCGCGCCGGTCCGCCTTGGCGCCCTTGCGGATCTGCTCGATCTTGTCGAGAAAACCGTCGCCATATTGTTCACGAATGGTGTTGCCCAACAGCTCACCCAACAGGTGAACGTCCTCGCGCAAGCGTGCATCAATATCGGTCATCAGCAGGTCTCCAGCAAAAAATCCGGGCGGCTTGGAACCTAGAGAGTGCCGCCCCAGACAGGTTCTTACAAGCAAGACGACGAAGGGCCTTCAAACCTTGCCTGTTGAAGCTAGTCTGAAGATAAGCCGTACAACGGTTGTCGCCGGCCAACACCGGACACTCACCCTGCCTGCCACGAGCGGTCGCGCCATGAGGTCACTATGAAAATCCGCGAGCTTGCCCACCACTGGGAAGAAAACGCCAAGGGTCGCCTGACCGACACCGGCTACTCGATTCATCTGGATGTGGAGTCTGCCGCACGGCTGGCCGCGCTCGTCGAGATGTACCCCAAGCGGCATCCCGAAGAACTGCTCGGCGATCTGATCGGCGCCGCGCTCGAAGAGCTGGAAAGAAGCTTCCCATACGTCAAGGGCTCGACCGTGGTCGCCACTGACGAAGAAGGTGATCCGCTGTACGAAGACATCGGGCCGACCCCGCGTTTTCTGGCACTGTCCCGCCGGCATCTGCACGATATGTCGGTGCCTGACGACAAACAGAAACACTGATTCCTTGCCCGCACGCGTCCCTGTGTGGGAGCGAGCCTGCTCGCGATGATCGTTAACGAAACCGCGTGATGACTGAGTAAACGCGGCGTAGTGAAGTCCATCGCGAGCAGGCTCGTTCCTGCAACTATGCGATTTAGAGCCCTGTCGACTCGGTCAAAGTTTTTTCGATAGCTGGCTAAATTCTCTGAACTTTCAAAAAACGCCTCGGGTCAACCCAAGTAACCACGCCTGGGACGAGCGTTTCAAAACACCCCGCAATTGATGGCTTCAGCGCCCTGCCCAGGATGGATTCAACGCTTTTCAGGAGTTAGCCCAATGGAGTTGAAGACCATGAAAACCCGAACCGGCACATCCTCGTTTACTCATTCGCGCGGCCTCCAGCTGGCGGCGCTTGCCCTCGGCAGCAGCCTGATCCTGTCCGGTTGCGCCGGTAACCCGCCAACCGAGCAGTACGCGGTCACCCAATCGGCCGTCAACGACGCCGTGAGCGCCGGCGGCACCGAGTTCGCCGCTGTGGAAATGAAGTCGGCCCAGGACAAGCTCAAGCAAGCCGAAATCGCCATGCACGACAAAAAATATGACCAGGCCCGGATGCTCGCCGAACAGGCCGAGTGGGACGCTCGTGTCGCAGAGCGCAAGGCCCAGGCGATGAAGGCCGAACAATCCGTGAAGGACGCGCAGAAAGGCGTTCAGGAATTGCGTCAGGAAAGCCAGCGCACCGTTCAGTAAGCGGCGCGGCCCCCACGCATTCCCACTCGACTAAAAGGACGAAATCATGAAACGCATTCAACTGATGATCCCAACCCTGCTGGCTGCCACCGTAGCCCTGGCGGCCTGCTCCACGCCGCCCAACGCCAACCTCGAACAGGCCCGCACCAACTACACCGGCCTGCAAGCCGACCCGCAGGCCAGCAAAGTGGCAGCCCTGGAAACCAAGGAGGCCAGCGATTATCTGGATAAGGCCGACCAGGCCTACAGGGACAAGGAAGACGCAGCAAATGTTGACCAGCTCGCCTATCTGACCAACCAGAGGGTTGAAGTGGCCAAGCAGACCATTGCCCTGCGCACCGCCGAAGCCAATCTGAAAAACACCTCGGCACAACGGGCCGAGGCCCGCCTGGCAGGCCGCGATCAGCAGATCAAGCAACTGAAGGACAGCCTCAACGCCAGGCAGACCGAGCGCGGGACGCTGGTGACCTTCGGGGATGTGCTGTTCGCCACCGACAAGGCCGAGCTGAAATCCAACGGCCTGATGAACATCAACAAACTGGCGCAGTACCTCCAGGAAAACCCCGACCGCAAAGTGATTGTCGAGGGCTACACCGACAGCACCGGTACGGCATCGCACAACCAGTCGCTGTCGGAACGTCGTGCGGATTCCGTGCGAGCAGCCCTGGTGAAGATGGGCGTCGATCCGACGCGCATCGTTGCCCAGGGGTACGGCAAGGAGTATCCGGTGGCGGATAACTCAAGCACCTCGGGCCGGGCGATGAACCGCCGGGTGGAGGTGACTATTTCCAATGATAACCAGCCGGTGATGCCGCGTTCGGCGGTGAGTTCATACACCCAATAATCAACCACAACACAAATATCTGTGGGAGCGAGCCTGCTCGCGAAGAGGCCATAACATTCAACACCCATGTTGACTGTTACACCGCTATCGCGAGCAGGCTCGCTCCCACATTTGGATCTGTACTGTCCTTACTGCTCCAGCTTCTGCGGCGTCTCCTGCCCCATGCAACGCACCGCTTTTTTCTTGCTGTCGACCAGTACACCGGTCAGGCCTTTCTGTTCCATGTCAAACAGCACCAGCACGCCATCGATGCACTGCGCCACTTGCGCGGCTGGCTCCAGTGAGACTTTGTAGTCTTCGCCCGGAATGGTCTTGAGCATGGTGAATTCGTTGAGCAGCAACGCATCCTCAGGCTTGGCGAAGTGCAGGTAGCCGTACCACCACAGGGCACCGACGGTGCCGAGGATGCTGCAGATACCGGTGATGATCAGCGGGATGGCGTTGCGTTCTTCACTCATTGCGGACTCTCTGGTGGTTCATCTTCAGAATTCGGGGGTGCCGGGTAATTGGGGATTTCACCCAGGCGGCGCAGGCCGTTGAAATGCTGCGGGTCATCGAGATAGCGCAGCATGACGTTACGCCAGACCGGGTCGGCGAATGTCTGCACATGACCGCCACGGGTCAGTTGCAGCACCCGCGGCGGCGGCGCAGCTTGATACAGTCGGATGCCGTTGGAAAGAGGCACGATCGGATCGTCGATGCTGTGGTAGATCAGTTTCGGCACATCTTTAAGTTGCGCCATGGAGTTGATCGCGCTGTCGCCGTCCGGCACCAGCCACGACAAGGGCACCTGGAACGTCCAGAACACCCATGAATTACTGAGCGCATAGCGGCCGACACTGCGATAACTGGCGGGTACACCATCGAGGACAAACGCCTTGAGTTGTTTCTGCCGTTGCGGGTGCTGGACCAGGTAATGCACGGCCATCGAGCCACCGAGACTCTGGCCGAGCAGGATCAGCGGCTTGCCTTGAACCTGCGGCGCCTTGTCCAGCCAGGCGAACGCCGCATCGATGTCCTGGTAGATCGCCGGCAGGCTGGGTTCGCCTTCGGACAGGCCGTAACCGCGATAGTCCACAAGCAATACCTGGTAACCATTTTTCGGCAACCAGAAACTGCCGCCAAGGTGCATGGGCAGGTTTCCGCCATTGCCATGCAGGTGCAGCACCGTACCCTTGACCTCAACTCCCTGCTTCACCGGCAGCCACCAGGCATTCAGCTTGAGGCCATCGGCGGTGTTCAGGGTGACGGTGCGGTATTCAAGCCCGGCCTTTTCCGGGGTGAACAACTGGCCGGGTTCCGGATAGAACAGCAGCGAGCTGCAACCGCTCAAGGTCAGGAGAAGGCAGAGGATGCCGAGGATTCTCATCCGTTGAAACCTCGCAAGTATTGAGCTGGAACACATCACCTGTGGGAGCGAGCTTGCTCGCGATGGCGGTGTATCAGACAGCAGAATTGTTGAATGTGAGACCGCTATCGCGAGCAAGCTCGCTCCCACAGGGGAATTCATTGTTCACAAGATATTCGAGTAATCCGCCTCGATCCGGTCCAGGCTCAGGTGGTTGAGGAAGTTGGAGAAGCACATCCACGCCGACAACGCGTTCATGTCGCGGAACTGTTCCGGCAGGTACTTGGGCGGCACCACCAGGCCTTCGTCCACCAACTGACGCAAGGTACGCATGTCCTCCAGGGTGGTCTTGCCGCAGAACAGCAGCGGTATCTGCTCCAGCTTGCCTTTACGCACGGCCAGTTGAATGTAGTTGTAAATCATGATGAAGCCCTTGAGGTAGGACAAGTCTTTGGTAAATGGCAGACCGGTCGGCACCGAGCCGCGAAAAACGCGACTGGCGTTGCTGTAGCTCTCGGGCATCTCGAAGCCTTGTTCACGGAAGAACTCGAACACCTGCAGGAAATCCGCGCCCTCCTCCACCATGTGAATCGCGCGAGTTCGGTTGGTGAGCTTGCGCAGGCGACTGGGGTAGGAGGCGAAGGTGATGATTTCCATCAGGATCGCCAGGCCTTCCTGAGTGACCGTCGACGAGGGCGGGCCTTTGGCGAGAAAGGTGCAGATCGGCTGGTTCAGGCCGTTGAGCGTGGTGCCGACGTGCACCAGCCCTTCGTGGACCTCCAGGGCGCGCACATCGCGCTGGTTGAACATCGCGTCGGAGCGGATCTTGATGTAGTCGGCGCCGGCCGCCGCATCGGCGACGATGCCGTCGGACTCGAACACCCGAATGGTTTCCTCGGCTTCGCCAAACACCTTGTTCAACCGGTGCTGCAACAGGTCGACCGCCTCCTTGGCCGTCAGCGTCTTCGGTTCGTCCTTGAGGTCGCCACGACCGTCGATGTTGTTCAGGTATTCGGACAGCATCATGCCCAGGTCGGACAGGGTCGGGTCGCCGGCATGGAACGCATCGGACGCGGCGCCGTACAATTCCTGGGAAATCAAGCCGAAATCCTCGGTGCCGCGCGCTTCGAGCATGCGCACCACCATGCGGTACTCCTTGCACATGCGCCGCATGATCTGGCCGACAGGGTTGAACTGACCGAGCTGGCGGGTGATGTCACGCTCGATGTTCTGGAACTCCAGCTTCACTTTGCTGGAGTCGAACGCCAGCGGCCGGTTGAGGTAGTAGTCGCGGTCCACCGCCGGCATTTCCTTGCCCTTGGCCTTGAGGAAACCCTTGCGAATGTTGTCGTCCCATTTGACCGCATCGAGGACGCGGATCGGCGTCTGCGCCAACACGATGCGATCAGACAAAATGCGTATCGACTGTTGGTAATCGTCCACGCGAAACTCCTGTAGAAACCTGTGGGTGCTGCTTACTTGGCTTTGGCCTGGCGCTGATAGCGCACCGCTTCGACGAACACATCGGAATTGGCCGGGTCGTCGAGGTAGGCGGCGACTTGATCCATATGGCTGTCGATCAATACGCCATCGCCATCGCTGGTCTGGAAACTTTCACCGCTCAGGACGTTTTGCTTGATGGCCTGATTGATCTGTTCGAGGTCGAGGTTGTAAACCACCAACTCATGTTTGTCGGTCAGCTCAAAACCGCCGAGGGTGAAATGCCCGCCGAACTGCGCCGGCACCTTCGCCGACAGGTACCAGCGGCTGCCATGACGCGACACCGTGAAAGGATAGGCCTCCCGCTCCCCGGGCCTGGCCCGGTAATAGCTGACTGCCTGATAACGATTGTCGCCAATGCGAGTCAGTTCGAGGTTGAGCGCTTCGCCCCAGGCATTGGTGCTGGTCCATTTGCCGAGTAACCCTTTGGGCGCGGGGTCGCTTGCAGGCAGCGGCTCCTTGAAGGACACCAGACAGCCACTGAGCAGCAAGAACGACAAGGCGATCACAACGACACGCCAGGCTTTCATTCAATACTCCCTTTGAACACACACCGCCCTAAGGTGGACACATTCCCCTGTGGGAGCGAGCTTGCTCGCGATGACGGTGTGTCAGACAACATTAATGTTGAATGGTAAACCGCTATCGCGAGCAAGCTCGCTCCCACAGGGGAAAGCACCAGCCGGGACTACACCGACGCCAGCACCAGGTGCATGTAGCGCGTCAGGATGCCGAGCATTTCCTCTTCGGCGGCAGGCTCGTCTACGTTGAGCAGGCCCTGATATTCCATCCGGCCGATAATCGCCGTCAACACCTTGGCATCCTGATGCGGCTCGCGCGAGCCCAGCACCTGGAACAGCTGGCAAGAGCCCTGCAACAGGATTTGCTGATGCGAACGCACCAGTTCGGCCAGGCGCGGGTTAAGCAACGCTTCCTGACGGAACGCCTGCTCGGCCATCAGGTGTTCGCGGCGATTGATCAGTTGCCGGTGAACGTAGTCGGTCATCAGCCGTGCGATATCGTCCGCCAGTTTCGAGCGCGCCTGCGGGCTGCCATCGCCACTGGCGATCATGTCACGCAGCAGGCCCTCGTTGTTCACCCACAGCTTGCCCATGTACGCGGCACTGCGTTCCACGTATTGGGCGAAGGTATCGGTGAGCAGGTCATCGATATCCTTGAAATAGTAAGTGGTCGCCGACAACGGCACCTGCGCCTCGGCAGCAACCGCACGGTGCCGTACGGCGCGCACGCCATCGCGTACGACAATGCGCATCGCGGCGTCGAGAATGTCCTGTCGACGCTGCTCGCTGCCCTGTCGGCTGGCCTTGCGGCCCTGGTACTGAACACTTTCAGCGACCGCAGTGGCGATACCCGCTGCACCTTCTTGAGCCATTGCACGAATCACGACAGGTATTTCCTCTCAGATGAAACTAACAAGTTGATACGTTTGTACCAGACAGGCAATAAAAAACCGCCTGAAAAGGCGGTTTTTTAATTGAAACACTTACGCTTGCGGCCGCATGTGCGGGAACAGGATCACGTCGCGGATCGACGGGGAGTTGGTCAGCAGCATCACCAGACGGTCGATACCGATGCCTTCACCCGCCGTTGGCGGCATGCCGTACTCCAGCGCACGCACGAAGTCGGCGTCGTAGTGCATGGCTTCGTCGTCGCCGGCGTCCTTGTCGGCCACCTGGGCCATGAAGCGCTCGGCCTGGTCTTCTGCGTCGTTCAACTCGGAGTAGGCGTTGGCGATTTCACGACCACCGATGAACAGCTCGAATCGGTCGGTGACGTTCGGGTTGTCGTCGTTACGACGTGCCAGCGGCGACACTTCGAACGGGTACTGAGTAATGAAGTGCGGCTGTTCCAGCTTGTGCTCAACCAGCTCTTCGAAAATCATCACCTGCAGCTTGCCCAGTCCTTCGAAGCCCAGCACCTTGGCGCCGGCTTTCTTGGCAATTGCGCGAGCCTTGTCGATGTCGTTCAGGTCGTCAGCGGTCAGCTCGGGGTTGTACTTGAGGATCGAGTCGAATACCGACAGGCGCACGAACGGCTCGCCGAAGTGGAACACCTTGTCGCCGTACGGCACGTCGGTGCTGCCCAGAACCAGCTGCGCCAGTTCACGGAACAACTCTTCGGTCAGGTCCATGTTGTCTTCGTAGTCGGCGTAGGCCTGGTAGAACTCCAACATGGTGAATTCAGGGTTGTGACGAGTCGAAACGCCTTCGTTACGGAAGTTGCGGTTGATCTCGAACACTTTTTCAAACCCGCCGACAACAAGCCGCTTGAGGTACAACTCAGGCGCAATGCGCAAGAACATTTCCATGTCCAGCGCGTTGTGGTGGGTTTCGAACGGCTTGGCTGCCGCGCCGCCCGGAATGGTCTGCAGCATCGGCGTTTCCACTTCCAGGAAGTCACGCTTCATCAGGAAGCTGCGGATGTGGGCGATGACTTGCGAACGCACGCGGAACGTCTGGCGCACGTCTTCGTTGACGATCAGGTCAACGTACCGCTGGCGGTAGCGCTGTTCGGTGTCGGTCAGGCCGTGGTGCTTGTCCGGCAGCGGGCGCAGGGATTTGGTCAGCAGGCGCACGTTGGTCATTTCAACGTACAGGTCACCCTTGCCGGAACGGGCCAGGGTGCCTTCGGCGGCAATGATGTCGCCCATGTCCCAGGTTTTCACCGCGGCCAGGATTTCTTCGGACAGGGTCTTGCGATTGACGTAGACCTGGATACGACCGGTCATGTCCTGGATCACCATGAACGAGCCACGGTTGAGCATGATACGACCGGCAACCTTGACCGGGATCGCAGCCTCTGCCAGCTCTTCCTTGGTCTTGTCCGCGTACTGTTTCTGCAGTTGTTCGCAGTAGTTTTCGCGGCGGAAGTCATTCGGGAAGGCATTGCCCTTGGCGCGCTCGGCAGCAAGCTTTTCCTTGCGCAGGGCGATCAGGGAGTTTTCTTCCTGTTGCAGGGCTTGCGGGTCGAGTTCTAGGTCGCTCATGTCTTTAAATATTCCATCTGGTTCGTTTTCCCCGGCCTGCGGCCGGGGATCGCCGGCAAGCCGGCTCCTACAGGTGATCGCGGTGTGTCAGTAACTTACAGCCCGGACTTCAGGCTCGCTTCCAGGTATTCGTCGATGTCGCCATCGAGCACCTTGTCACAGTCGCTGCGTTCGATGTTGGTGCGCAGATCCTTGATCCGCGAGGCATCGAGCACGTACGAACGGATCTGATGACCCCAGCCGATATCGGACTTGGTGTCTTCCAGCGCCTGGGACGCCGCGTTGCGCTTCTGCATTTCCTGCTCGTACAACTTGGCCCGCAGCATTTTCATGGCGGTGTCCTTGTTGGCGTGCTGGGAACGTTCGTTCTGGCAGCTGACCACGGTATTGGTCGGTACGTGGGTGATACGTACGGCCGAGTCGGTGGTGTTTACGTGCTGACCACCGGCACCCGAGGAACGATAGGTGTCGATCCGCAAGTCTGCCGGGTTGATTTCGATTTCGACCTTGTCATCGATCTCTGGCGAGACGAACACCGCGGAGAACGAGGTGTGGCGACGGTTGCCGGAGTCGAACGGGCTCTTGCGCACCAGGCGGTGCACGCCGATCTCGGTGCGCAACCAGCCAAACGCGTATTCGCCCTTGATGTGCACGGTCGCGCCCTTGATCCCGGCGACTTCACCGGCGGACAATTCCATGATGGTCGCGTCGAAACCGCGTTTGTCGGCCCAGCGCAGGTACATGCGCAGCAGAATGTTGGCCCAGTCCTGGGCTTCGGTGCCGCCGGAACCGGCCTGGATGTCCAGGTAGGCGTTGTTCGGGTCCATTTCGTGGCTGAACATGCGACGGAATTCCAGCTTGGCCAGACTTTCCTCGAGTCGGGCCAGCTCGGCGACGACATCGTCCACTGCGCCTTCGTCGTTTTCTTCGACGGCCATGTCCAGCAGGTCGCGGCAATCGGCCAGACCGGTGTTCAGTTCGTCCAGGGTATCGACGATCTGCGCCAGCGCAGCGCGCTCGCGGCCCAACTCCTGGGCGTATTCAGGTTTGTTCCAGACACTCGGATCTTCAAGCTCGCGATTGACTTCGGTCAGACGCTCATGCTTTTGATCGTAGTCAAAGATACCCCCGAATGGTTTCGGAGCGCTCGGACAGGTCCTTGATGGTGTTCAGGATCGGGTTGATTTCCATGACGGGCAGCACTCGTTGGCGAACTTTTGAAAGCCGGCGAGTATACCGGGAAACAGCCGAAAACGGCAGTCCGCTTGGCCGAAATGCCAAGTCCCTGTAGGAGCGAGCTTGCTCGCGAGAAACGCTCAGGCACCGCGTTTATTCAGATAGCCATCGTCATCGTTAACGGCCATCGCGAGCAGGCTCGCTCCTACAGGGGGGAGGCTGTTCAGCCGATCCCCACCTGATTGCGCCCATTATTCTTCGCCAAATACAGCCCCTTGTCCGCCGCCAGGATCAGGTCGCGGCAGTTGCTGCCCGCTTTCGGGGTGATGGTCGACAGGCCGATGCTGATGGTCAGGCTCGACCCTTCGGTTGGCGAGTTATGCGGGATCTTCAGGGCTGCCACGGTCTGGCGCAGCTTCTCGGCGACAAGCCGCGCGCCGCCCTGGGAGGTGTTGGGCAGCACCAGGGCAAACTCTTCGCCGCCGTAGCGGGCCGGCAAGTCCGAAGGCCGGGCACTGGCCTCCTTGATCGCCGTGGCGACCTTGCGCAGGGCTTCATCGCCTTCCAGGTGGCCGAAACTGTCGTTGTAGGTCTTGAAGTAGTCGACATCGATCATCAGCAACGACAACTGGCTCTGCTCACGCAGCGAGCGGCGCCACTCCAGTTCCATGTACTCGTCGAAGTGCCGACGGTTCGACAACCCGGTCAGGCCATCGGAGTTCATCAGGCGTTGCAGGACCAGGTTGGTGTCGAGCAGTTGCTGCTGGCTGACCCGCAACGCGCGGTAGGCCGCATCCCGTTGCAGCAACGTCATGTAGGACCGCGAGTGATAGCGAATGCGCGCGACCAGTTCGATGTTGTCCGGTAGCTTGACCAGGTAATCGTTGGCCCCGGCGGCAAAGGCCGCGCTCTTGATCAGCGGATCTTCCTTGGTCGACAGGACAATGATCGGAATGTCCTTGGTCGCCGGGTGATTGCGGTATTCGCGCACCAGGCTCAGGCCGTCAAGGCCGGGCATGACCAGATCCTGCAGGATCACCGTCGGCTTGATGCGCACCGCGTGGGCGATGGCCTGGTGCGGGTCGGCGCAGAAGTGGAAATCGATGTTCTCTTCGTTCGACAGGCCCCGGCGCACGGCTTCGCCGATCATGGCCTGATCGTCCACCAGCAACACCATGGCGGCGTTTTCGTCGGTCTTGAAGTCGTCGAGCTGTAATTCATTCATGTGCGGTCACCTGAGTACTACTTGAGCCAGGAATGAGGAAAAATGTGCTCATTTGGCGAAAATCTCCAGCAATCGTGGCGCTATCTTGTCCAGCGGGCGAATCTCCACGGCAGCGTCGATGGCTGCGGCCGCCTTTGGCATGCCATACACCGCACTGCTGCCCTGGTCTTGTGCGATGGTCAGGTAGCCCTGTTGGCGCATGAGTTTAAGCCCCTGGGCGCCATCACGCCCCATGCCGGTGAGTAAAACCCCCACGGCGTCACCGTTCCAGTAACTGGCCACGCTTTCGAAGAACACATCGATGGAGGGCCGGTAGATTTCGTTGACCGGTTCGGCGGTGTAGGCCAGCGTGCCGTTTTTCAGCAAGCGAATATGGTGATTGGTGCCGGCCAGCAATACCGTGCCGCTTTGCGGCGGCTCGCCTTCCTCGGCCAGGCGCACGTTGAGGCCGCTGGCACTACCGAGCCATTCAGCCATGCCGGCGGCAAACACCTGGTCAACGTGCTGCACCAGCACGATGGCCGGGGAGAAATCACGCGGCAGGCCCTTGAGCAAGACCTCCAGCGCCGCCGGCCCACCGGCGGATGAGCCGATGGCGATCAGGCTCTGGCGTGAACCCGAACTGCGCAACGGTGCCGGCGCCGGGCGCGGGCGATTGCCCTTGTCGCCGATCAGCCAGCCGATGTTCATGATCTTGCGCAACAACGGCGCAGCCGCGTCCTGGGCATTGCCGGCGCCGACGGTCGGGGTGTCGACTACGTCCAGCGCACCGTGGCCCATGGCCTCGAACACCCGGTGCACGTTCTGCTGGCGATCCACGGTGACGATGACAATGGCGCACGGGGTCTCAGCCATGATCCGCCGCGTGGCCTCGACGCCATCCATCACCGGCATGATCAGGTCCATCAGGATCAGGTCCGGCGTGTCCTGGGCGCACAAGCGCACCGCTTCGGCGCCATTGCCGGCGACCCAGACGACCTCGTGTGTCGGCTCGAATGCCAGGGCGCGGCGCAGGGCCTCTACCGCCATGGGCATGTCGTTGACGATTGCAATCCTCATGCCCGCGCTCCTCCGATGAGCTCGACCACTGCATCGAGCAAGGCGTCGTCATGAAAACTGGCCTTGGCTAGATAATAGTCGGCCCCGGCATCCAGTCCACGGCGCCGGTCCTCCTCACGATCCTTGTAGGACACCACCATCACCGGCAGCGATTGCAGGCGATTGTCCCGACGCAGCAACGTAACCAGTTCGATGCCGTCCATGCGCGGCATATCAATGTCGGTGATCAACAGATCGAAATCCTCCGAACGCAACGCGTTCCAGCCGTCCATGCCGTCTACCGCAACCGCCACGTCGTATCCGCGATTGAGCAACAGCTTGCGCTGCAACTCTCGCACGGTCAGGGAATCGTCCACCACCAGAATTCGTTTGCGGGCGGCCTCGACCACCTGATTGCTGTGGCGGGCGATGCGCTCCAGGCGTCCGGTGTTGAGCAGCTTTTCCACAGACCGCAGCATGTCTTCGACATCGACGATCAGCACCACCGAGCCGTCGTCGAGCAAGGCCCCGGCGGAAATGTCCTGCACCTTGCCCAGACGCTCATCCAGCGGCAGCACCACCAATGTCCGCTCCCCGATAAACCGCTCCACGGCCACGCCGTAGATCGCATCGCGCTCGCGAATCACCACGACTTTCAGGGTTTGCCCGCTGTTCTGGCTGGCCGGGCGATGCAGCAACTGGCTGGCCGCCACCAGCCCGACATGCCGGCCTTCGTGCCAGAAATGCTGGCGACCTTCGACCTGCACGATGTCCGCCGGCTCCAGATCACACATGCGCTCAATGTGCGCCAGCGGAAAGGCATAGGCCTCGTCGCCGACTTCCACCACCAGACTGCGCACCACCGACAGGGTCAACGGCACTTCAAGATGGAAACGACTGCCCTCGCCCGCCGTCTGCTCCAGCACCACCGCACCGCGCAATTGCCGGACCATGTGCTGCACCGCATCCAGGCCGACGCCACGACCGGACACCTCGGTGACCCTGTCGCGCAGACTGAAACCGGGCAGGAACAGGAACGTCAGCAGCTCTTCTTCGCTCAACTGCGCGGCGGTTTCTGCGGGGGACAGATTTCGTTCAACGATACTGCGACGGACCTTTTCCAGATCCACGCCGTTACCGTCATCGCTCAACTCAAGCACCAGCAAACCAGCCTGATGCGAAGCGCGCAGGCGAATCAAACCTTCCGCCGGCTTGCCGGCCAGCAGGCGTTGTTCCGGGAGCTCGATGCCGTGGTCGACCGCGTTGCGCAGCAGGTGAGTCAGCGGCGCCTCGAGCTTTTCCAGCACGTCGCGATCGACCTGGGTCTTCTCGCCTTCAATTTCCAGTCGCACCTGTTTGCCCAGGTCACGCCCCAGATCACGGACCATGCGCACCTGCCCGGTCAGCACATCGGCAAAGGGCCGCATGCGACAGGCCAGCGCCGTGTCGTACAACACCTGCGCCCGCTGACTGGCATGCCAGGCGAACTCATCGAGTTCGGCGTTCTTTTCCATGAGCAATTGCTGGGATTGCGCGAGCAGGCGGCGCGCATCCTCAAGGGCTTCCTGGGCTTCCAGGCTCAAGGCGTGATCCTTGAGGTGAACGTTGAGATTCTCCAGCGCTCGCAGGCTGTTGCTCTGCATACGCTTGAGTCGTTGCATGGTCGCCAGGTGCGGTTTGAGGCGCTGGGTTTCCACCAGGGATTTGCTCGACAGATCGAGCAGGCTGTTCAGGCGCTCGGCGGTGACGCGCAACACACGTTCGCCATTTTCGGTGGTGCGTTTGGTCTTGCGCAGGGCGGGCGCCGCAGGCGGTTCGACGACAGGCGCCGGCGGCTCGACCTCGGGCGCGGGTGCTTCGAGCATGAGCTCGGAGATAATCCGTTCGGCCATGACCGGTTCGGCAGGCGCAACCAGCGGTGCTGTCGGATCCAGCAAGCGTGCCATCAAGGATACGTAAGCCTCAATGTCCACAGCCTGCGGGTTGTTGTCCGGCGTGGCGATGCGCATCAGCAGATCGGTGCCTTGCAGCAACGCATCGATGTGTTCGGGGCGCAGCAACAGGCGCCCTTCCTGGGCACTGACCAGGCAATCTTCCATCACGTGGGCGACGCTGACCCCGGCATCGACGCCCACGATCCGCGCCGCTCCCTTGAGCGAGTGCGCCGCACGCATGCACGATTCAAGCTGATCGGCCAGGGTCGGATCGCGCTCAAGCGCCAGCAGGCCGGCACTCAAGACCTGGGTCTGAGCTTCGGCCTCCAGGCTGAACAGCTCCAGCAAAGAGGCGTCGCGCATTTGCTCGGGGGTCATGTGAGGCTCCGGGTCACGGCGGACAACAGCTGTTCTTCATCCAGCCAACGCAGGCTGCGACCTTTGAATTGCAACACGCCACGGGTGTATCTGGCGCTGGCCTGGGCCCCCGAGCGCGATGCGCTATCGAGGATATGCTCGTCGATGGCGTGAATCCCGTCGACTTCGTCCACCGGCACCACCACCGGCCCGCCGTGGGCCGCGATGATCAGCATGCGCGGCATGACCCGCGCACCCGGTGCCACATTGCCGGTTCCGTCGAGCCCGAGCAGCTCCACCAGCGACAGGCAGGCGACCAGCGCGCCGCGCACATTCGCCACGCCGAGCAAGGCCCGGGAGCGCTGGTGCGGCAAAGAGTGAATCGCCTGCAACGGCGACACTTCCACCAGGCTGCGCGTGGCCAGGCCCAACCACTCTTCTCCTAGACGGAACATCAACAACGAGCGGGTTTTCACCTCACTCTCGAGCCCGACGGACACTGGCCCGCGCTCTTGCTGCTGCAAGGCATAACGATCGAGCAGACGCGTCGCGGCGGCCGAATACACCGCACAATTGCGGCAATGAATATGTTCGGCCAGCAACGGGCAGGACTTGTCGCCGTGGATACCGATGCGGTTCCAGCAATCGTCGATGACCTGGGCATCCCGGGTGACGCTGAAGGTGTCAGAGGCGATCATCGTTTACGCTCACTGTCGGC
Source organism: Pseudomonas sp. QLc11A (assembly GCF_052112305.1). Lineage (NCBI taxonomy): Bacteria > Pseudomonadati > Pseudomonadota > Gammaproteobacteria > Pseudomonadales > Pseudomonadaceae > Pseudomonas > Pseudomonas sp. QLc11A. The sequence goes on along the minus strand of NZ_JAVAJJ010000005.1, from coordinate 158,558 downwards.
GGCGCGTGCGCTGCGGGCGGCACGTTCCTGCAATCGTCTGGCCCCCGCCGCGTCACCCTGGGCCTGCAGCAAGGCGGCCAGATGCATCAACGCTTCGGGATGTTGCGGTTCGAGGTACAACGCCTTGCGATAAAAGCCCTGGGCTTCCAGGACGTTTCCCGCTACATCACTGAGCAGTCCCAGCCAATAGAACACCTGGGCTACCGGTTCATGACTGCGCAAATAGCTGTCACACGCAGCCTTTGCCTCGGCGCTTTTGCCTTCGTTGGCCAGCCCGGCAATGTTCGCCAGCAGCACGGCCGTATCGGCGCCAGAGGATTTCGGCACAGGCGCCAATGGCACAACAGCGGCGAACGGACGACTGCGCACCGGCGCAGTTGGTCGATTGCGCAACGGTTGCGGCACAGGCAAGGGGGTTGGAACGAATGTCGGCAGGGGTTCAGGCTCCGCAGCCCCTTGTCGACTGAAGGCGAAGGACTGCGCGATACCGATCGAGCGCATCCCCAAACGCCCCAGCAGACTGCCTTCGGCCGGGCCGATAAACAGCACGCCGTCATCATGGGTCAGGCGCTTGAGCACTTCAAAGACTTGCTTCTGGGTCGGCTGGTCGAAATAGATCAGCAGGTTGCGACAAAACACGAAATCGAATGGCGGTTCACCAGCCAGCAAGGCCGGGTCCAGCAGATTGCCGACCTGCAAGCGCACCTGTTCCTGCACACGCGGGTCCAGGCGATAGCCGTCGCCTTCGGCAATGAAATGGCGGTCGCGGAACGCAATGTCGTCGCCCCGAAAGGAATTCTTGCCGTACAAGGCTCGCCTGGCTTTATCCACCGACAACGGGCTGACGTCCATGCCGTCGACCTTGAACTGGTGCGGCTTGAGCCCGGCATCGAGCAACGCCATGGCGATTGAATACGGTTCTTCACCGGTGGAACACGGCAGGCTGAGAATCCGCAGTGCGCGCAGGTTGTTGATTTCGCCCAGACGCTTGCTCGCCAGTTTCGCCAGGGTGGCGAAGGATTCCGGATACCGGAAGAACCAGGTTTCCGGAACGATCACCGCTTCGATCAATGCCTGTTGCTCGTCCCGTGAGCCCTGCAAGGTGAGCCAATACTCATCGGCCGAGACTGCTTGCGCAGCCACGCTGCGCTGGCGCACCGCCCGCTCGATGATTGCCGGCCCCACCGAGGTCACGTCGAGTCCGATTCGCTCCTTGAGGAAGTCGAAAAAACGCTGATCGCTGCTCATGGCCGCACCTCCAGCAGCGCCGGATCCATTGGCGGCGAAGGAAACAACAAGGCGCGCACCTGATCGTTCAGCAGATCACTGACCCGCACCCATTGCAGCAAGCCTTGCTCGTCCTTGCGCACCGGCCCCAGGTAAGGCGCCTGGCGATTGTCCAGGCCGTAGGGCTGAAAATCCGCCGGATCGCAGCGCAAGGTGTCGGTCGCCTGTTCCAGAATCAGCCCGAGCAGCTGTGTCTCGCCGGTTTCATCCGGGCAGTAGTTGACCAGCACCAGCCGGGTGCTGGTACGGGCCTGTGCCGGCGCGCCAAACGTCAGCGCACTCAAGTCGATCACCGGCACCACGGCACCCCGATAGGCGAACACCCCGGCGACCCAGGCGGGGGCATGGGCAATGGGCTTCAAGGGCAGGCGCGGCAGCACTTCAGCCACTTCGACAGCCTTCAAGGCATAGCGCTCGCTGCCGATGCGAAACACCAGAAACAATGCATGCAGCGCCTGCTTCACGGCAGAGCGCTTGGCCGTGATTTCGCTCATCAGACTTTGAATCGCGAAACGCCGCCGCGCAGCCCGACGGCCACCTGGCTCAGTTCATCGATGGCGAAACTGGCCTGGCGCAGAGACTCGACCGTCTGGCTGCTGGCATCACCCAACTGCACCAGCGCATGGTTGATCTGCTCGGCGCCGGTAGCCTGGGCCTGCATCCCTTCGTTGACCATCAGCACCCGCGGCGCCAGCGCCTGAACCTGATGGATGATCTGCGACAATTGCTCGCCGACCTGCTGCACCTCGGACATGCCGCGACGCACTTCTTCGGAAAACTTGTCCATGCCCATGACCCCGGCCGATACCGCCGACTGGATCTCGCGCACCATTTGCTCGATGTCGTAGGTGGCCACCGCCGTCTGGTCCGCCAGGCGCCGTACTTCGGTGGCGACCACGGCAAAACCGCGCCCGTACTCACCGGCCTTCTCGGCCTCGATGGCGGCGTTGAGCGACAGCAGGTTGGTCTGGTCGGCAACCTTGACGATGGTCACTACCACCTGATTGATGTTGCCGGCCTTCTCGTTGAGGATCGCCAGCTTGGCATTGACCAGATCGGCCGCGCCCATCACCGAGTGCATGGTTTCCTCCATGCGCGCCAGGCCCTGTTGCCCGGAGCCGGCGGCCACGGAAGCCTGATCGGCAGCGGTGGAAACCTCGGTCATGGTGCGCACCAGATCCCGGGAGGTGGCGGCGATTTCACGGGAGGTCGCGCCGATTTCCGTGGTGGTGGCGGCGGTTTCCGTGGCAGTTGCCTGTTGCTGCTTGGAGGTGGCGGCGATCTCGGTGACCGACGTGGTCACCTGCACCGACGAGCGCTGTGCCTGGGACACCAGCGAAGTGAGCTCGGCCATCATGTCGTTGAAACCGGTCTCCACCGCACCGAATTCGTCCTTGCGCTCCAGGTTGAGACGGCGGCTGAGATCGCCCGTACGCATGACTTCGAGGATCTGCACGATACGGCTCATCGGCGCCATGATCGCGCGCATCAACAACAGACCGCAGAGACCGGCGGCCAGCACCGCCACCAGCAGGGAAATGCCCATGATGGTTTTTGCGGTGAGCACCGCGTCATCGATGGCCGCAACATCCTGGTCCGCCACTGCTTTGTTATGACGCAGAATCTCACTGAGATTCGTTCGACCAGCCGTCCAGAGCGGGGTCAGTTCTTCATTGAACATCTTGATGGCTTCGGCGTCCTGGTTGCGTTTATGCAACTCGGCAACGGCAAGCAGGATCCGGTGGTAATCCCTTTGGATGGCTTCAAACGCGGCGTACTCGACCTTGTCTTCTTCCGTCGTGATCGTATGACGATAAAACTCCATCTGCTCTTGCAGACGCTCGGAGAAATCCTTGAAGTCCGACGCATCCTTGTCGGTGAAGCCCTGTCCCTGCTCCAGTCCCAGCATCCTCATCATCCGCAAATAACTGTCGGACCAGGCGCCGCGGATCATCGAGCTGTAATACAACCCCGGCAGAGCATCCTCGCGAACGCTGGCTTCGCTGCTTTCGATTTTCAACAGCCGCGAATACGAGACGACCACCATCAACAACATGATGGCGATAATTACCGCAAAGCTCGCCAAAATGCGTTGGCGTAACGTCCAATTCTTCACAGTCAATCCTCGGGCCTGATTCGAAATGCGGGGAGTATAGCCGAGGGCTGTGTTTCATTTATAAGACAGATGCAATCCACTTCCCATCCCGTTGAAAAAAGCGGGATTGGCTCTGGGTGGGACTGTCCGCTAATTGAGGGAATGGGTGTTAGGGGTGATTGGGTAGAATCGGGCGACGGATCGGCCATTGGGGGTGTGGCGTGGCTGAAAACCAGGACCCTGTGGGAGCTGGCTTGCCAGCGAAAGCGTCGTGTCAGACAACCGATTACCGACTGAATGACCGCCTTCGCTGGCAAGCCAGCTCCCACAATTACATCGAAGCCTGGCGAACCTGCTTCTCCAGCTCAGCCTTCAACCCCGGTTCCAGCCTGAGTTGCCGCGCCAGTTCATCCAGGTAGGACTTCTCCATAAAGTTCTCCTCGTCGACCATCATCACACTCGCGATGTACATCTCGGCGGCGGTCTCCGGCGTGCGCGCGGCACGGGCGACGTCGGCGGGGTCCAGCGGCTTGTTGAGTTCGGCGTGCAGCCAGTGTTGCAGCTCCTGATCATTGTCGAGCTTGATGAACTCGCCCTCGATCAGTGCGCGCTCACGCTCGTCGACATGCCCGTCAGCCTTGGCCGCGGCCACCAGCGCCTTGAGAATCGCCTGGCTGTGCTGCTCGACTTGCGCGGCAGGCAAGCGGTCGAGGGTTTGTGGTTCCGTTTCTGGCGCAGTGCCCTGCTGGGCCTGCCAGTTGCCGTAGGCCTTGTAGGCCAGCACGCCCAACGCGGCGAGGCCGCCGTAGACCGCAACCTTGCCGCCCACTTTACGAGCCTTCTTGCTGCCGAGCAGCAAGCCCATGGCGCCTGCCGCCAATGCCCCACCGCTCGCGCCGGAGAGCAAACCGCCGAGGGCACCGGTGCCACCGCTCGCGCCCTTTGGCTGTGAGCCACCGGCCTTGTTCTGAAGCAGGTCCTGACCGGACTTGAGTAGTTGATCGAGCAATCCACGGGTGTTCATTTGCTGCCTCCACAGGACGTTTAACCTGAAATCAAGGGCACCAGACTAGATCGAAAGTGCCGACGCCCCGTACGCGAGAGTGCTTCCAGATGTTGCATCGCCAGGGCACCTGGCGCTGACCATCGAAAAAAAAGATATACACTCCAACAAATCGATAAAAACAGCCCACCGGGTGCTTCCCCCATGATGACCTTGCGTCAGATCCGCCATTTCATCGCTGTGGCCGAGACCGGTTCGATCTCCGCCGCCGCACAAACCGCGTTCATTTCCCAGTCGACCCTGACCCTGGCCATCCAGCAACTGGAGGAGGAAATCGGCGTCAGCCTGTTCAGCCGCCACGCCAAGGGCATGACCCTGACCCACCAGGGCCATCAATTCCTGCGCCAGGCGCACTTGATCCTGGCCACCGTGGATAACGCCAAGCGCAGCCTGCAACAGAGCACCGACCAGGTTGCCGGACAGTTGATCGTCGGCGTGACCAGTCTGGTGGCCGGTTATTACCTGGCGGATTTGCTCACTCGCTTCCAGCGCGCCTACCCCAACGTGGAAATCCGCGTGATGGAAGACGAACGCCCGTACATCGAGCATTTGCTGGTCAGCGGCGAGATCGATGTCGGCGTGCTGATCCTCTCCAACCTCGAAGACCGCCACGCCTTGCAGACCGAAGTGCTGACCCACTCGCCGCACCGGCTATGGCTGCCGGCCCAGCATCCATTGCTGGAACACGACAGCATCAACCTCGCCGATGTGGCCCGCGAGCCATTGATTCAACTGAACGTCGATGAAATGGACCGCAATGCCCAGCGCATGTGGTCGGCAGCCTCTTTGCAACCGCGCATTACCCTGCGCACGGCCTCGACCGAAGCGGTGCGAAGCCTGGTGGCCGCCGGATTGGGCGTATCGATCCAGCCCGACATGACCTATCGCCCGTGGTCACTTGAGGGCGACATCATCGAAGCGCGGCCGATTGCCGACCTCAGCCAGACCCTGGACGTCGGCCTCGCCTGGCGTCGCGGCACGGCGCGACCGGCGCTGGTGGACCCGTTCCTGACGGTCGCCCGCGAACAACCCCATGGCGGGCGCAAGCCATCTATTTAATCGAACGCAACCTTCAGTATTTAGTATTTGTTGTCCTCGGGCCCGCGAACTAGTCTTGTTACATCTATATAAGACGGCCGGGTCCCAACCACTGGGAACACCATGGCCACACAAGAAAAGAGAACCCGAAAAATGGCCGGCGCGCAGACCCCGTTGTTCACCGCATTGTTGATCGATGGTGAATTAGTCGCCGGTCAAGGCTGTGCCGAGCCGATTCTCAACCCGACCACTGGCGAAGTCATCACGCAAATCGCCGAAGCCAGCACCGAGCAAGTCGAAGCCGCGATCCTCGCCGCCCACCGCGCCTTTGCCGGTTGGTCACGGACCACGCCACAGCAACGTTCCAACCTGTTGCTGGACATCGCCAACGCCATCGAAAAAAACGCCGACCTGCTGGCCCGCCTCGAATCCATGAACTGCGGCAAGCCGTTGCACCTGGCCCGTCAGGATGACCTGAGTGCCACGGTCGACGTGTTCCGCTTCTTCGCCGGCGCCGTGCGTTGCCAGACCGGCCAGCTCAGCGGCGAATACCTGCCGGGCTACACCAGCATGGTGCGCCGCGACCCTATCGGGGTGGTGGCGTCGATTGCGCCGTGGAACTACCCGATCATGATGGCCGCGTGGAAAATCGCCCCGGCCCTCGCCGCCGGCAACACCCTGGTATTCAAACCGTCGGAACACACGCCGTTGTCGATCCTGGCCCTGGCACCCTCGCTCGCCGAGATCCTGCCACGGGGTGTGATCAATATCGTTTGCGGGGGTGGCGAAGGCGTCGGCAGCCACCTGGTGAGCCACCCTAAAGTGCGCATGGTGTCGCTGACCGGCGATATCGTCACCGGGCAAAAAATCCTCCAGGCCGCATCGAAAACCCTCAAGCGTACCCACCTCGAACTCGGCGGCAAGGCTCCGGTGATCGTCTGCAACGATGCCGACATTCAGGCCGTGATCGAAGGTGTGCGCACTTATGGCTACTACAACGCCGGTCAGGATTGCACCGCCGCTTGCCGCATTTATGCCCAGGCCGGGATTCACGACCGTCTGGTGGCCGAGCTGGGCGCGGCCGTCAGCAGCCTGCGCTTTGCCGGCAAACGCGACGCCGACAACGAAATCGGCCCGCTGATCAGCCCCCGCCAGCGCGACCGCGTGGCCAGCTTTGTCGAACGCGCCCTCGGCCAGCCGCACATCGAGCGGGTGACCGGCGCGGCCGTGCATTCCGGCGCCGGTTTCTATTACCAGCCGACCCTGCTGGCCGGCTGCAAGCAAGGCGATGAGATCGTCCAGCGCGAAGTGTTCGGACCGGTGGTCACCGTGACCCGTTTCGATGAACTGGAACAAGCGGTGGACTGGGCCAACGATTCGGAATACGGCCTGGCGTCGTCGGTCTGGACCCAGAACCTCGACAAGGCCATGCAGGTCGCGGCGCGCCTGCAATACGGCTGCACCTGGATCAACAGCCATTTCATGCTGGTCAGCGAAATGCCCCATGGCGGCCTGAAGCGTTCGGGCTACGGCAAGGACCTGTCCAGCGATTCGCTTCAGGACTACAGCGTGGTGCGGCACATCATGGCCCGCCATGGCGAGCATCTCTGACTACGCTAATAACAAGCCACCAACGGCATGCTTCACCACGTTCAAAACACTGCCCCGACCATAATTAAAGAAGAGGGAATTCCCATGTTCGTGCACAAGACCGCACTGCTCAGTGCAATCACCACCGCGCTGCTGGCCAGTGCCAGCCTCCAGGCCGCCGAGCCGCTCAAAGCTGTCGGGGCTGGCGAGGGCCAACTGGATATTGTGGCCTGGCCTGGCTACATCGAACGTGGCGAGAGCGACAAGGCCTACGACTGGGTGACCGGTTTCGAGAAGGAAACCGGCTGCAAGGTCAACGTCAAGACCGCAGCCACTTCCGATGAAATGGTCAGCCTGATGGCCAAGGGTGGTTACGATCTCGTGACGGCGTCGGGCGACGCCTCCCTGCGCCTGATCGTCGGCAAGCGTGTGCAGCCGATCAACACCGCGTTGATCCCGAACTGGAAAAACCTCGACCCGCGCCTCAAGGATGCACCCTGGTACGTGGTCAACAAGCAGACCTACGGCACCCCGTATCAGTGGGGCCCGAACGTGCTGATGTACAACACCAACGTGTTCAAGACCGCGCCCACCAGCTGGGGCGTGCTGTTCAATGCCGAAAACCTGCCGGACGGCAAGCCGAACAAGGGTCGCGTGCAAGCCTATGACGGCCCGATCTACATCGCCGACGCGGCGCTGTACCTCAAGACCGCCAAACCGGAACTGGGCATCCAGAGCCCGTATGAACTGACCGAAGCCCAGTACAAGGCCGTGCTCGACCTGCTGCGCGCCCAGCAGCCGTTGATCCACCGCTACTGGCACGACACCACCGTACAAATGAGTGACTTCAAGAACGAAGGCGTGGTCGCCTCCGGCGCCTGGCCGTATCAGGTCAACGGTCTGATGAACGAGAAACAGCCAATCGCCTCGACCATCCCGAAAGAAGGCGCCACCGGTTGGGCCGATACCACCATGATGCACACCGAGGCCAAGCACCCGAATTGCGCCTACAAGTGGATGGACTGGTCGCTGCAACCGAAAGTCCAGGGCGACGTAGCGGCGTGGTTCGGCTCGCTGCCAGCCGTCCCTGCGGCGTGCAAGGAGAGCGAACTGCTCGGCGCCGAAGGCTGCAAGACCAACGGTTTCGACCAGTTCGACAAGATCGCCTTCTGGAAAACCCCGCAGGCTGAAGGCGGCAAGTTCGTGCCGTACAGCCGCTGGACCCAGGACTACATCGCGATCATGGGCGGTAGATAACCCACTCTCCCCTGTGGGAGCGAGCTTGCTCGCGATGAGGGCACTCCAGTCAATATTGTTACTGACTGACACTCCGCCATCGCGAGCAAGCTCGCTCCCACAGTAGATCACCGTCGTTGCCGCTACCGCGCTCGGCCGACAGATAAAAGTTTTTGTTTTTTCAGAAGTCCAGGCAGGGCCGCTGCGACGGCCTTCGCCTTTTTGGAGCACCGCACCATGACGCTTGCAGTCCAGTTCACCAACGTTTCCCGTCAATTCGGCGAAGTGAAAGCCGTAGACCGGGTTTCCATCGACATCCAGGACGGCGAGTTCTTCTCCATGCTGGGGCCTTCCGGCTCGGGCAAGACCACCTGTTTGCGCCTGATCGCCGGTTTTGAACAACCTAGCGCAGGCTCCATCCGTATTCATGGCGAAGAGGCCGCCGGCCTGCCGCCGTACCAGCGTGACGTGAACACCGTGTTCCAGGATTACGCGCTGTTCCCGCACATGAACGTTCGCGACAACGTCGCCTACGGTTTGAAAGTCAAAGGCGTGGGCAAGGCCGAACGTCTGAAACGCGCCGAAGAAGCCCTCGATATGGTCGCCCTCGGCGGCTATGGCGACCGCAAGCCGGTGCAGCTTTCCGGTGGTCAGCGCCAGCGTGTGGCCCTGGCCCGCGCCCTGGTCAACCGTCCTCGGGTACTGTTGCTCGACGAGCCACTCGGTGCACTCGACCTGAAACTGCGCGAGCAAATGCAGAGCGAGCTGAAAAAACTGCAGCGCCAGCTCGGCATCACCTTCATCTTCGTCACCCACGACCAGACCGAAGCACTGTCGATGTCCGACCGCGTGGCGGTATTCAACAAGGGCCGCATCGAACAAGTCGACAGCCCGCGCAACCTGTACATGAAACCGGCCACCACCTTCGTGGCGGAATTCGTCGGCACCTCCAACGTGATTCGCGGTGACCTGGCCAGGCAGCTCAGTGGCAATCCACAGCCGTTCTCGATTCGCCCGGAACATGTGCGTTTCGCCGAAGGCCCGCTGGCCAGCCACGAAATCGAAGTCACCGGCTTGCTCCACGATATCCAATACCAGGGCAGCGCCACCCGCTATGAACTGAAACTGGAAAACGGCCAGACCCTGAACATCAGCCAGGCCAACAACCAGTGGCTGGACACCAGCGCGCAACACCAGACCGGTCAGCGCATCAGCGCACGTTGGGCACGCGAAGCCATGATTCCGTTGCACGACACCGTTGCAGGCGGGGTGTGAGATGAACACCGTGGCTATCCCTCAATCTCCGGCCAGCGGCTCGCTGTTGCGCAGGTTTTCCAACCTGTTGTATCGCCGGCCGAATTTTTACCTGTCGCTCCTGCTGGTACCGCCGCTGCTGTGGTTCGGCGCGATCTACCTGGGTTCATTGCTGGTTCTGCTGTGGCAAGGTTTCTACACCTTCGATGACTTCACCATGGCGGTCACTCCCGACCTGACCCTGGCCAACTTCACCGCGCTGTTCCAGCCGTCGAACTTCGACATCATCCTGCGCACCCTGGGCATGGCGATTGCCGTGTCGATTGCCAGCGCCATCGTCGCATTCCCGATCGCCTACTACATGGCGCGCTACACCACGGGCAAGACCAAGGCGTTTTTCTACATCGCGGTGATGATGCCGATGTGGGCCAGTTACATCGTCAAGGCCTACGCCTGGACGCTGCTGCTGGCCAAGGGCGGCGTGGCGCAGTGGTTCGTGCAGCACCTGGGGCTGGAACCGGTCCTGCAGTTCGTGTTGGGGATTCCAGGCGTCGGCGGCAGCACCTTGTCGACCTCGCACCTGGGCCGCTTCATGGTGTTCGTCTACATCTGGCTGCCGTTCATGATCCTGCCGATCCAGGCTTCGCTGGAACGCCTGCCGCCCTCGCTGCTGCAAGCCTCCGCCGACCTCGGGGCCAAGCCGCGCCAGACCTTCATGCAAGTGATTCTGCCGCTGTCGATCCCGGGCATTGCCGCCGGTTCCATCTTCACCTTCTCGCTGACCCTGGGCGACTTCATCGTGCCGCAACTGGTCGGCCCGCCCGGCTACTTCGTCGGCAGCATGGTCTACGCCCAGCAAGGCGCCATCGGCAACATGCCAATGGCTGCCGCGTTCACCCTGGTGCCAATCGTGCTGATCGCCATCTACCTGTCCATCGTCAAACGTCTGGGGGCCTTCGATGCACTCTGAAAAAGCATCTCTCGGGCTACGCATCGCGGCCTGGGGCGGATTGGTGTTCCTGCACTTCCCGATCCTGATCATCTTCCTGTACGCCTTCAACACCGAAGACGCGGCGTTCAGCTTTCCGCCCAAGGGCTTCACTTGGAAGTGGATCGGCGTGGCGTTCTCCCGGCCGGACGTGCTCGAAGCCATCAAGCTGTCGTTGCAGATCGCCTCGATTGCCACGCTGATTGCCATGGTCCTTGGCACGCTGGCTTCGGCGGCACTGTACCGCCGGGACTTCTTCGGCAAGCAGGGCATCTCGCTGATGCTGATCCTGCCGATCGCCCTGCCGGGGATCATCACCGGGATCGCGTTGCTGGCAACCTTCAAGACACTGGGCATCGAGCCGGGGATGTTCACCATCATCGTCGGCCACGCGACCTTCTGCGTGGTGATCGTCTACAACAACGTCATCGCCCGCTTGCGCCGTACGTCCCACAGCTTGATCGAGGCCTCGATGGACCTCGGCGCCGACGGCTGGCAGACCTTCCGCTACATCATCCTGCCGAACCTCGGCTCGGCATTGCTGGCCGGCGGCATGCTGGCGTTTGCCCTGTCGTTCGACGAAATCATCGTCACCACCTTCACCGCCGGCCATGAACGGACCCTGCCGCTGTGGCTGCTCAACCAGCTGAGCCGCCCACGGGACGTGCCGGTGACCAACGTCGTGGCGATGCTGGTGATGATCGTGACCATGTTGCCGATCCTTGGCGCCTATTACCTGACCCGTGGCGGTGAAAGCGTTGCGGGCAGTGGCGGGAAATAAATCAATAACAGACACCACCACCCCCTGTGGGAGCGGGCTTGCCCGCGAAGAGGCCGTCAAATTCAGTATTGATGTCGGCTGACACACCGCTTTCGCGGGCAAGCCCGCTCCCACAGGGTTCCAGGTTCAGGCAGAAAAATAATGGTTTCAATGAGGACAACGCCATGCAAACCAAACTCTTGATCAACGGCCAACTGCAAGACGGCGAAGGCCCCGCCCAACCGGTGTTCAACCCTGCGCTGGGTCGTGTGCTGGTGGAAATCAACGAAGCCAGCGAAGCCCAGGTCGATGCCGCCGTACGTGCCGCCGACGCCGCTTTCACCAGCTGGTCGCAGACCCCGCCGAAAGAGCGTTCGCTGCTGCTGCTCCAACTCGCCGATGCCATCGAGGCCCACGGCGAAGAGCTGGCCAAACTGGAATCGGACAACTGCGGCAAGCCTTACAGCGCCGCGCTGAACGACGAGATCCCGGCGATTGCCGACGTGTTCCGCTTCTTCGCCGGCGCCAGCCGTTGCATGAGCGGTTCGGCCGGTGGTGAATACCTGCCCGGCCACACCTCGATGATCCGCCGCGACCCGGTGGGCGTGATCGCCTCCATCGCGCCGTGGAACTACCCGCTGATGATGGTCGCCTGGAAAATCGCCCCGGCCCTGGCCGCCGGTAATACCGTGGTGCTCAAGCCGTCGGAACAGACCCCGCTGACTGCGCTACGCCTGGCCGAACTGGCGTCGGACATCTTCCCGGCCGGCGTGCTCAACCTGGTGTTCGGCCGTGGTCCTAGCGTCGGCAGCCCGCTGGTCACCCACCCGAAAGTGCGCATGGTGTCGCTGACCGGTTCGATCGCCACCGGCTCGAACATCATTTCCAGCACCGCCGACAGCGTCAAACGCATGCACATGGAACTGGGCGGCAAGGCTCCGGTGATCATCTTCGACGACGCCGACATCGACGCGGCCGTCGAAGGCATCCGCACCTTCGGGTTCTACAACGCCGGCCAGGACTGCACCGCCGCCTGCCGCATCTACGCGCAGGAAGGCATCTACGAGAAATTCGTCGAGAAACTCGGTGCCGCCGTCAGCAGCATCAAGTACGGCGTGCAGGACGATCCGTCGACCGAACTCGGCCCGCTGATCACCGCACAACACCGCGACCGCGTGGCCGGTTTCGTCGAACGCGCCATCGCCCAGCCGCACATTCGCCTGATCACTGGCGGCAAGGCTGTCGAGGGCAGCGGTTTCTTCTTCGAACCGACGGTGCTGGCCGATGCCCAGCAGGATGACGAGATCGTGCGGCGCGAAGTGTTCGGGCCGGTGGTGTCGGTGACCAGGTTCAGCGATGAAGCGCAGGTGCTGGGCTGGGCCAACGATTCGGACTACGGCCTGGCCTCCTCCGTGTGGACCGCCGACGTCGGTCGCGCTCATCGGATGTCGGCGCGCTTGCAGTACGGCTGCACCTGGGTCAATACGCACTTCATGCTGGTCAGCGAAATGCCTCATGGCGGTCAGAAGTTGTCCGGGTATGGCAAGGACATGTCCATGTACGGGCTGGAGGATTACACCGTCGTGCGGCATGTGATGTTCAAGCACTAAGAAACGCATCGCCTGTAGGAGCGAGCTTGCTCGCGATGGACGTCAACGTTGACGCGGGGATCCTGACGCCCCGCGGTGTCCTCGGTTTTTTCGCGAGCAAGCTCGCTCCTACAGCGAATGGGTCACCTCGGTTTCAAGGCAGAAACCGGCAGTACGCACCATCAGGCTTCACCCCAAAGAAGACAAAACAATAACCACCGATCCTGGCGGTGCCCTCAAGGCCCCGTCACGGTTTCGGACATCCGAAATCTGCCGATTTTCCGGAGCAATCACACATGAGTGCATCACCCGATCTCTCTGCAGCCCTTGCCGACAGCGATGCCGAGCAACTGCGCAAACTGGGTTACACCTCCAACTTCAATCGCAGCATGAGCCTGTGGGAAAACTTCGCCCTGGGCTTCACCTACCTGTCCCCGGTCGTCGGGGTTTATACCCTGTTCGGCCTGTGCCTGGCCGCGGGCGGGCCACCGATGTTCTGGGCCTATTTGCTGGTCGGTTGCGGCCAGTTGCTGGTGTGCCTGATCTTCGGCGAAGTGGTTTCGCAGTTCCCGATTTCCGGCGGCGTATACCCTTGGGCCCGCCGCCTGGTGGGCAAACGCTGGGCGTGGATGGTTGGCTGGATCTACTCCATCGCCCTGTGCGTGACCATCGCGGCGGTTGCCGTGGGTGCCGGTCCGTACCTCGCCGCCATGATGGGCTTTGAACCGAGCAACAACACCAACATCATCATCGCCCTGTTCCTGACGCTCTTCGCCACCCTGGTCAACCTCAGCGGCACCAAAGTACTGGCGCGGATTGCCATGTTCGGCTTCCTCTGCGAATTGGTGGGCGCGGTGATCGTCGGCGTTTACCTGCTGATCTTCGAGCGTCATCAATCGATCAGTGTGTTGTTCAACACCTTCGATATCAGCGTCGACGGATCGTACCTGCCGGCCTTCCTCACCGCGTCGCTGGCGGGGATGTTCCTGTACTACGGCTTCGAGGCCTGCGGCGACGTGGCCGAAGAAACCCCGAACCCGAGCAAGCAGATCCCGGTGGCGATGCGCATGACCATCTACATCGGCGGCATCGCGGCGATGTTCGCCTGCCTGGCGCTAATCCTCGCCGTGCCGGACATGCAAGCGGTGATCAATGGCACCGACAAGGACCCGGTCAGCACCATCCTCAACAACGCGTTCGGGCCAGTGGGTTCGAAAGTGGTGATGGGCGTAGTGATGATTTCCTTCATCTCCTGCGTCATAAGCCTGCAAGCGGCAGCCAGTCGCCTGCTGTATTCCTACGCCCGTGACGAGATGGTCATCGGCAGCCAACTGCTGAAGAAGATTTCCCCTACGACGCAGGTTCCGGTTGCCGCGCTGTTCGTGTCCGGTGTCCTGCCGGCGCTTATCATCATCCTCGGCTTCTTCCTGCAGGATGCGGTCGCCACCATCGTCAGCTTCGCGGCCATCGGCATCTACCTGGCGTTCCAGATGATCGTGCTCGCGGCCCTGTACGCCCGCATGAAGGGCTGGAAACCGAGCGGCAAATTCACCCTCGGCGCCTGGGGCTGGGCGGTGAACATCGGCGCACTGGTCTATGGTGTCGGGGCCATTATCAACATGGCCTGGCCACGGACACCGGATGCCGCCTGGTACATCAACTACGCCATGGTACTGAGCACGGCCATCGTCATTGGCCTGGGCCTGCTCTACATGTGGATCGCCAAGCCGTATGACCACGGCACCGCCCCGGCGGGCGATGCGTGGAAAGTCAGCCGGTAACGGCATTCGCCCCGGTGCCGTCGTGGCGCCGGGGCGATCTGAAAAACCAACAAGGAATGAATATGGATATCACCCGCCGCGACTTTCTCAACGGCGTCGCTGTCACCATCGCTGCCGGCATGACCCCTCTGCAACTTCTCCAGGCCGCCCCTGACGGGCGCTACTACCCTCCGGCACTGACCGGCCTGCGGGGTAACCACGTCGGCTCGTTCGAAATGGCCCACCAGATGGGCTGGGAGAAAAAGGTCTTCGACACCGACAAGCTGCCGATCACCGAGGAATATGACCTGGTGGTGGTAGGAGGCGGCCTCAGCGGACTGTCCGCTGCGTGGTTCTACCGTGAGAAACATCCGAAAGCGCGCATCCTGATTCTGGAAAACCACGACGACTTCGGCGGCCACGCCAAGCGCAACGAATTCTCCGCCGGTGGTCGCATGATCATCGGCTACGGCGGCAGTGAAGCCTTCCAGTCGCCAAATCATCTGTACAGCCAGGAAGTGAACGGCCTGCTGAAGAAACTCGGGGTGAACATCAAACGCTTCGAGACCGCGTTTGACCGCCAGTTCTACCCGGGCCTGGGCCTGTCGCGCGGGGTGTTTTTCGACAAGGAAAACTTCGGCGAAGACAAACTGGTGACCGGTGACCCGACGCCTATGGTGGCCGACGACATCGCCCCGGACCAGTTGCACGCCCGCTCCATCCCGGACTTCATCAACGACTTCCCGCTGCCGCAAGCCGACCGCCAGGCGTTGATCGCCTTGCACATGACGCCCAAGGATTACCTGCCCGGCAAAACCACCGAGGAAAAAACCGCGCACCTGGAAGCCATCAGCTACCAGGACTTCCTGCTCAAGGACGTAGGCTTGTCAGCTCAAGCGGTGAAGTATTTCCAAAGCCGCACCAACGACTTCATGGCCCTGAGCATCGATGCGGTTGCCGCGTCCGACGCCTACTCAGTCGGTTTCCCAGGCTTCAGCGCGATGAACCTGGAGCCGATCAGCGAAGAAGCCCGGGCGGAAATGGAAGAGCCCTACATCTACCACTTCCCCGACGGCAACGCCTCGCTGGCGCGCTTGCTGGTGCGCAGCCTGATCCCGGCCGTGGCACCGGGGCACACCATGGACGATATGGTCCTCGCCCCGTTCGACTACGCCAAACTCGATCAGGCCAAAGCCCCGGTGCGCATCCGCCTCAACAGCACAGCGGTGAGCGTGCGCAACGTCGGCAGCGGCGTGAACGTCGGCTACAGCCGCGGCGGCCAGCTCAGCCAGGTGCGCGGCAAGCACTGCATCATGGCCTGCTACAACATGATCATTCCGTACCTGCTGCGCGACCTGCCGCCGGAGCAATCCCACGCCCTGAGCCAGAACGTGAAGTTCCCGCTGGTGTACACCAAGGTCGTGATCCGCAACTGGCAGTCGTTCCAGAAACTCGGCGTGCACGAAATCTATGCGGCGACCCAACCCTACAGCCGGATCAAACTCGATTACCCGGTAAGCATGGGCGGCTACGACCACCCGAAAGACCCGACGCAGCCGATCGGCCTGCACATGGTCTACGTGCCCACCAGCCCCAACAGCGGCATGAACGCCCGCGACCAGGCCCGCGCCGGCCGTGGTCGCCTGTACGGCCAGAGCTTCGAACAACTGGAAGCGCAACTGCGCGACCAACTGCAACGCATGCTCGGGCCCGGCGGCTTCAACCACGAAACCGACATCCTCGCCATCACCGTCAACCGCTGGTCACACGGCTACGCGTACTTCTCCAACAGCCTGTACGACGATGCCGACGAAAGCGAAAAACTGATGAACCTGGCCCGTCAGCCGGTTGGACGGGTGAGCATCGCCAACTCGGACGCGGCGTGGAGTGCGTATGCCCATGCGGCGATCGATGAGGCGTATCGGGCGGTGGGGGAAGTGGGCTGATTGAGCACCCTGCCCGCAGCGATGCGGGCAGGGTTTGATGTTAAATCGGTTGCGGCTTGGAGAGGCTTTCGAATTCATCCATTAGCAAGTGGATTTCGGTGCTGGGGTTTGGCTCGCCGCTGATGGCAACGTCCTCGAGGATCTTCGGTGCCAAGGTTCTTGCCGTTTGGAACGGCGCTCCCAACAGCTGGGCAAAGTAGTTGATGTCTTTGCCCTTCTCATATTTTTCCATGGTTGGCTTTTCTCGCAAACTCTTGCTCACCAACTCGCCAGGGGAATGTTTCCCGACAGCTCTGAAGGGTTTTCGGTTGAATCCAAAGTGCAGCAGTAGCCAAAACTCAAAACAGGGATACGATGCAATGACTTTGATCTTTGGATGAGGCTGCGCAACATTCAATGCACGCTGAAAGCAAAGGTGTGTATCTCGATCCAATACACAAAACACTTTGTCGAAGTACTTCTGCCGGCTGATTGCTCGCTCAACAATGCCACTCGGATGTGTGACGCCGCAGTGAGCAATTTCCACCTGGGCCTTGGCCCGAAAATAAAAGGCAGCCTCCTCCAGATAGCGTTTTCCTGACTTGCTGTCTTCACAGAGCACCAACACCTTAGGTTGAGGCTTGTACCCTGAACTCCTGCGATCAAATGACTTGCCTGAACTCACCATTGCTCAGCCCTGCCTTATCAACGGAAGCCCGCGATAACGGCCTTCAAAGTAGCGCTTCTCGACATCCTCACTTTCGCCCCCCTCAAAATCGTGAATGGAAAACAAACTGGTCGCGCCGTTGGCATCACGTTCGGTAATCCAGAACTGATCCCGCCGCAAAATCTTTTCGTTCATCAGATGAGTGTCGTGCGTTGTAAAAATCAGCTGAGTATCGAGGCCACTGTCCAGATGCTTGTCGATCAAGTCAGCGACGATGTCGGGATGAAGGCTGCTGTTGAGTTCATCGACACAAAGCACTCCACTGCCCCCCGCTTGATTCATCATGAACCAGGGCAACCAAAAGCCAATCAGGTTCTTTGTACCGCACGACTCCTCCGAAAAATCAAACTCCGCAGTACCTAAATGACTGGAATGTGTGAGGGTCACCTTGTTCTTTTGAACTGCCGCGAAGATCTCCTTCAGGGTAGGTTCTTTATTGTTCTGAATGGCATCGACCTCGTCTGAATTTAGCTCAATGATAGAGACCGGAATGTCCAATGCCTTGAGAAAGTCCCGAAGATCGTTCGTATGGCTCGATACCATCTGAAGAAATCGGATCGACGCCGTCGACAGCTCCATCATGCTGTTCTGCTCGACCACGAGAAGTCCGGTTTGGAACCAACTGAACGGCATTCGCAACTGAGTCATTTCTTCATTGCTGTTCTTCACGGCCTGCGCGAGGAAGAGCATTTTTGGGCTCGTCAGACGCCGCCAGGCGCCATGCACTTCTTTCCCGCCCTCCAGCGCCGTCCCGAAAACATAACGCTCCCCTTCGGCGTCGAATTGGCGGTCATACAGAAGCGTTTCGGTCCCTCCTGGATAAGAGAGCAACTGCTCTTGGACGATCCGCTGCCCAGTTAACCCCAGCACAAACCGATAGCGCTGCCCTCCTTGAATGAAGTTGTATTCAAATACACTGGGCGCATCCTTCAACGCGCGATCAAAACGAAAAGGCGAAACCGATAGCAACGCGTCACTTGGATTGGTTTCCATGACAAGCAAGCGCCCTACGACCCCCATCGCGCGGACCAATGAAGACTTGCCGGAAGCATTTGGGCCATAAATCGCAGCCACCTTCAACAGGTCGGGGAGTTTTTCTGCGCAGGGCGGCTTGAATGTATTACGCGTTTTGCTCAGGAGAGGAGTCGCCGCCATGGACAAGGTTTGCTTGTCACGGAACGAGCGGTAATTGGAAACCGAGAATTCGATCAGCATGGAAAAAACCTGCAGTTCGTTTGCTGGACTCGAATACATAAAGGAAAAAATGCGCTTCAGGTGCCGCTTCTCTGCAGCCAATGCAAAAACAGGAAAATCCTACAGATCGAACCTTCGAATACCGGCGCCGATTCCTACAACAAGCGTCGCCAGAGTAGACTTGGCGCCGCGAGCGCCTGACCGATAGGCTTCATTCCGTCGCTGCCAAATCAGCGGCCCGGAGTCGAAGCCGGAACATATCAACATGGCGCATCCGCGCCCCCATATGAGCTGGGGCATTTTTTTGCCTTTCAGTTTCGCGTTATGGCGGGCCGTGTGGCGCGGGCCTCTCGGCTTCCATGTTGATCGAGAATGTTCCGACTTCGAACGCCGCACGGTCCGCCACCCAAATCTGTCGAAGGATTAGTGGCGGCTCCTTTTTCAACATGGAGTCGAAAAATGCACAAGCACACATCACATCCGACTGAAATTCCTTCCTGCTTCATCCCTAAAGTCTTCACCCGCCACAACCGTTTCCTCCATGCCTTCATGCAAGACAGACAAGCCTGGTTTTGCGTCCAGGATCTGGGTCGCTTGATGGGCAAACCACTCAATGAACGCCTGACCCTGAAACTCGATCCCGACCAACGTCGCAGCGTCTGTCTGCTCAAGGACGGCAAAACGGTCGAAACACTGATGGTCAGCGAATCAGGCATGTACGCCTTGCTGGTTCACCACTTCGTCCCGGAAAACCGTAACCTGCGCCAGTGGTTGAGCAACGAAGTCATACCCTCGCTGCGTGATGCGAAATCAGAGCCTGTGGAAAACCTGCCAAGCCTGAGCTCCTTGAATTGGGCGGGAGTTTCGGTGCCCTTGCTGCATTACCAACATCACGCCTGGATCAAGTGGCGAGACATGCCTGAGTTGATGCAGGTGCAGCGCCCCTTCCCAATCTCGGGCACTTGCCGTTGAAGGGATAAATCGAGCTGATTAAAAAGGGACAGACTTCACAGTCCGTCCCTTTGGTTTGAGTCCTCTCAATTAATTGTCCTGCTGAATGAGCTATATCCACATGAACGAGACTCACAGCGTCAAACGAAACATCATAGAAATGATTCCATGTGATAGCTCGTTTGCAGAAGCGTATCTCCATAAGCTCGACCAACAATCTGCCCGACAGCAAGCAATAGACGCTGGCATAGCCGACGCTGATGCAGGCAGGTTAACCAGTCTGGCCACCGTGAAGGCCAAATGGCTCTCACGGTAACCCGCCCTGCTTCAAAACCGCGAAACACTCCTCATCGCATCCACCAGATACCTCATCGCGATCCTGTCGCTTTCCGACAGCTCCCTATAGCGCTCCACCAGTTTCATTTCCTCGTTATTAAGCCGGCGCCTGCGTCGCCCGATGGCCAGGCACGGAAAGATTCCCAACATTTCGGTGATGCCTTGTACTTTCGACATGGACGATGTCCTTCTCTATACGTCAAAGAAAACTGCAAAAAACTGCATCGCCCTATCCCTTTTTCAGCAGCCGCTGGGTGCCCGCTGAACCGCACCGGTCCGAAGGGCATAAACCGGTCATGTGCACAGAATAGAAATATTCCGGGCGCTGAAAAGCGGTTTTTAGAGTAATTAGTCGAAAAAAGCAGAAATGCCCTGTAAATCAGAAACCCCTGTCGGAATTGTTTCCCGACATGTCTTGTTTCATTGCCGAGCCAGCGCTGTGCCATCAATCAATTCTGCTCTGCAATCGAACGGTTTAAGCTGTCGGGCATCTGTTCTACAGTCCGTTGCGTTTGGCCGAAGGCATGTCCGAACCGTATTTTCTGATCCAGCACGTGCCAGGAACGGCGCGGGATTGCTCACGACAGGTTGTATTTATGCACCGCAGGAACTTGCTCAAAGCCTCCATGGCCATCGCGGCCTACACCGGTTTGTCCGCCACGGGCCTGTTGGCCGCCCAAGCCTGGGCCGCCAGCGGCGGCACCGCTGATGGCGAGGCCAGCGCATTCGATTTCGAGGCGCTGAAGCTCCAGGCCAAACAGCTCGCCAGCAATCGCTACCAGGACACCAAGCAACAGTTGCCACCGACCCTGGCGACCATGACGCCGCAGAACTTCAATGCGATCCGCTACGACGGCAATCATTCGTTGTGGAAAGAACTCAAGGGTCAGCTGGACGTGCAGTTCTTCCACGTCGGCATGGGGTTCAAGCAGCCGGTGCGCATGTACAGCGTCGATCCGAAAACCCGGATGGCTCGCGAGGTGCATTTCCGTCCGTCGCTGTTCAACTATGAAAACACTACGGTCGACACCGCACAGCTCAAGGGCGACCTGGGTTTCTCCGGCTTCAAGTTGTTCAAGGCCCCGGAACTGGACAAGCACGATGTCGTGTCCTTCCTCGGCGCCAGTTACTTCCGTGCGGTGGACGCCACCGGCCAGTACGGCTTGTCGGCCCGCGGCCTGGCCATCGACACCTACGCCAAGAAGCGCGAAGAATTCCCCGACTTCACCAAGTTCTGGTTCGAGACGCCGGACAAGGACAGCACCCGCTTCGTGGTTTACGCCCTACTCGACTCGCCGAGCGCCACCGGTGCCTACCGCTTCGATATCGATTGCCAGGCCGAGCGCGTGGTGATGGAGATCGATGCCCACGTCAACGCACGTACCGCCATCGACCAACTGGGCATCGCACCGATGACCAGCATGTTCAGCTGCGGCACCCACGAGCGCCGCATGTGCGACACCATTCACCCGCAAATCCACGACTCCGACCGCCTGGCCATGTGGCGCGGCAACGGCGAGTGGATCTGCCGTCCGCTGAACAACCCGGCGACCCTGCAATTCAATGCCTTCGTCGACAAGGACCCGAAAGGTTTCGGCCTGGTGCAGACCGACCACGAGTTCGCCAGCTATCAGGACACCGTCGACTGGTACAGCCGCCGCCCGAGCCTGTGGGTCGAGCCGACCACCGCATGGGGCGAAGGCTCGGTCGATCTGTTGGAAATCCCTACCACCGGCGAGACCATGGACAACATCGTCGCCTTCTGGACCCCGAAGAAACCGGTGGCTGCCGGCGATTCGCTGAACTACGGCTACAAGCTGTACTGGAGCGCATTGCCGCCAGTCGGAACGCCGTTGGCACGGGTCAACGCCACCCGTTCCGGGATGGGCGGTTTCACCGAAGGCTGGGCGCCGGGCGAGCATTACCCACCCGTCTGGGCCCGTCGTTTTGCCGTGGACTTCACCGGTGGTGGCCTGGACCGCTTGCCTGAAGGCACAGGCATCGAGCCGGTGGTCACTTGCTCGAACGGCGAGGTCAAGGATTTCAGCGTGCTCAAGCTCGATGACATCAAGGGCTACCGCATCCTGTTTGACTGGTACCCGACCAATGACAGCGTGGAGCCCGTCGAACTGCGCCTGTTCATCCGCACCAACGACCGCACACTGAGTGAAACCTGGTTGTACCAGTACTTCCCGCCAGCGCCGGACAAACGCAAGTACACCTGATGATCGGGTAGCACCCCGCCACCATTCGGTTTTCCGAACGCGACCTGCGGGTCGGTTCGGTTAACCGGATCGCTCCACTGAAATTTCAGCGCAAGAAAAATTTAATTTCCTTGTAAATCAATACTTTGACTAATATCGACTGGTCTGGCACGAGTCATGCTCTACACTTCTTCGACGAATGTCCTTTGCGCTCACTCATCGTAGCGCTCAGGTGTTTTGCAGCACAAAAGGGCCGATGAACTGGCTCCATAAAAAAAACAATGTCGAGGAAAATTTGATGCGCATCGTTCCCCATATCCTGGGCGCAGCCATTGCTGCCGCTCTGATCAGCACGCCAGTTTTCGCCGCCGAACTCACCGGCACCCTGAAGAAGATCAAAGAGTCCGGCACCATCACCCTGGGCCATCGCGACGCTTCCATTCCGTTTTCCTATATCGCGGATGCTTCCGGCAAACCGGTCGGCTACTCCCACGACATCCAGCTGAAAGTCGTCGAAGCCCTGAAAAAAGACCTCGACATGCCAAACCTCCAGGTCAAATACAACCTGGTGACTTCGCAAACCCGTATCCCGCTGGTGCAGAACGGCACCGTGGACCTCGAGTGCGGTTCCACCACCAACAACGTCGAGCGTCAGCAGCAGGTTGACTTCTCCGTCGGCATCTTCGAAATCGGTACTCGCCTGCTGTCCAAGGCAGACTCCAAGTACAAGGATTTCCCTGACCTGGCCGGCAAGAACGTCGTGACCACCGCCGGCACCACGTCCGAGCGCATCCTCAAGGCGATGAACGCCGACAAGCAGATGGGCATGAACGTCATCTCCGCCAAAGATCACGGCGAGTCGTTCCAGATGCTGGAAACCGGCCGTGCCGTTGCGTTCATGATGGACGACGCCCTGCTGGCCGGTGAAGCGGCCAAGGCCAAGAAGGCAAGCGACTGGGCCGTGACCGGTACTCCACAGTCCTACGAAATCTACGGCTGCATGGTGCGCAAAGGCGACGAGCCGTTCAAGAAGGCTGTGGATGACGCCATCAAGGCCACCTACGCATCGGGCGAGATCAATAAGATCTACGAAAAATGGTTCATGCAGCCGATCCCGCCAAAAGGTCTGAACCTGAACTTCCCGATGAGCGACGAACTCAAGGCCCTGATCGCCAAACCGACTGATAAAGCGGCTGACGACAAGAAGTCCTGATTTCTGACTAACCTTATCCCCTGAAAGGGCCGTAGCCCTTTCAGGGGAATGCACTCCCTGCTGGCATTTCTGGAAACACTCGAACCGGTGGCTGTCGAGCCGGGCGCGTGTGCCTGTCCCCCAAGGACAGGCGGGAACGGAGCTTCCCCCAAGCGGGCATTTGTACATCGATCGAATCCGAGGGGAGACCCTAATGAATTACAACTGGGACTGGGGCGTGTTCTTCAAGTCCACCGGCGTGGGCAGCGAGACCTATTTCGACTGGTACGTGTCCGGTCTGGGCTGGACCATCGGCATCGCCATCGCGGCCTGGATCATCGCCCTGACACTGGGCTCGATCCTGGGCGTCATGCGTACCGTGCCGAACCGCATCGTATCGGGCATCGCCACCTGCTACGTCGAACTCTTCCGTAACGTGCCGCTGCTGGTTCAGCTGTTCATCTGGTACTTCCTGGTACCCGACCTGCTGCCGGCGGACCTGCAAGAGTGGTACAAGCAGGATCTGAACCCGACTACCTCGGCCTTCCTCAGCGTTGTCGTGTGCCTGGGCCTGTTCACCACCGCCCGGGTGTGCGAACAGGTGCGCACCGGTATCCAGGCCCTGCCCAAAGGCCAGGAATCCGCGGCCCGCGCCATGGGTTTCAAGCTGCCGCAGATCTACTGGAACGTGCTGCTGCCCCAGGCTTACCGGATCATCATTCCGCCGCTTACCTCGGAATTCCTGAACGTCTTCAAGAACACCTCCGTGGCCTCGCTGATCGGCTTGATGGAATTGCTCGCGCAGACCAAACAGACCGCCGAGTTCTCCGCCAACCTGTTCGAAGCCTTTACCCTGGCCACGCTGATCTACTTCACCCTGAACATGAGCCTGATGTTGCTGATGCGCCTGGTCGAGAAGAAAGTCGCCGTACCGGGCCTGATCTCCGTAGGGGGTAAATGATGGAATTCGATTTCTCGGGCATCATCCCGTCCCTGCCGGGCCTGTGGAACGGCATGGTCATGACCCTCAAGCTGATGGCCATGGGTGTGGTCGGCGGCATCATCCTCGGCACCATCCTGGCGTTGATGCGCCTGTCCCACAACAAGCTGCTGTCAAACATCGCCGGCGCCTACGTTAACTACTTCCGTTCGATTCCGTTGCTGCTGGTGATCACCTGGTTCTACCTGGCGGTACCGTTCGTGCTGCGCTGGATCACCGGCGAAGACACCCCGATCGGCGCGTTCGCCTCGTGCATCGTGGCGTTCATGATGTTCGAAGCGGCGTACTTCTGCGAAATCGTCCGTGCCGGTGTGCAGTCGATTCCAAAGGGTCAGATGGGCGCTGCCCAGGCCCTGGGCATGTCCTACGGCCAGATGATGCGCCTGATCATCCTGCCGCAGGCGTTCCGCAAGATGACACCGCTGTTGCTGCAGCAGAGCATCATCCTGTTTCAGGACACCTCGCTGGTCTACGCCGTCGGCCTGGTGGACTTCCTCAATGCTTCGCGCGCCAGTGGCGACATCATTGGCCGCTCCAATGAGTTCCTGATTTTCGCGGGTCTCGTGTACTTCATCATCAGCTTTGCCGCCTCGCAGCTGGTCAAGCGTCTGCAAAAAAGGTTCGCCGTATGATCTCTATCAAAAGCATCAACAAGTGGTATGGGGACTTCCAGGTTCTGACTGATTGCAGCACCGAGGTCAAAAAAGGCGAAGTGATCGTGGTGTGCGGGCCATCCGGTTCCGGCAAGTCGACCCTGATCAAGTGCGTCAACGCCCTGGAGCCGTTCCAGAAGGGTGACATCGTGGTCGACGGCACCTCCATCGCCGACCCGAAGACCAACCTGCCGAAGCTGCGTTCGCGCGTGGGCATGGTGTTCCAGCACTTCGAGCTGTTCCCACACCTGACCATTACCGAAAACCTGACCATCGCGCAGATCAAGGTATTGGGCCGCAGCAAGGAAGAAGCCACCAAGAAAGGCCTGCAACTGCTCGAGCGCGTCGGCCTCTCGGCTCACGCCCACAAGCACCCGGGCCAATTGTCCGGTGGTCAGCAGCAGCGCGTGGCGATTGCCCGTGCGCTGGCGATGGACCCGATCGTCATGCTGTTCGACGAACCGACCTCGGCGCTGGACCCGGAAATGGTCAACGAAGTGCTCGACGTGATGGTGCAACTGGCCCACGAAGGCATGACCATGATGTGCGTGACCCACGAAATGGGCTTCGCCCGTAAAGTGGCCGACCGGGTGATCTTCATGGACCAGGGCAAGATCATCGAAGACTGCAAGAAAGAAGAGTTCTTCGGCGACATCAGCCACCGTGCCGAGCGTACGCAGCACTTCCTCAACAAGATTCTGCAGCACTAAAGCCACACCGCCGCCTGTAGGAGCGAGCTTGCTCGCGATGGTCGTTAACGATGACGCGTTCATCCTGAATGCACGCGTTGTCCTTGAGTTCTTCGCGAGCAAGCTCGCTCCTACAGTAGAGGTAGGCAGGCAAGTGGTGGTTGACCCAAGGCATCTGTGATGAAATGCGACCCTAACCTTTATCGCGCAGCGTCGCCGTCACTCGCCGTGAAACCCCGTCTGGTTCGTCATTTGTTCCTGCCGCCACTGATCATCGCCATGATGATCGGCCTGGGCTATATCGGCTTCTGGATCAGTGAGCACTACGGCATTCGCAGCCTTGGCGAGAACGGCCAGCGTCAGCTGGAACTGCACGCCCGTGCCGTCGAAAGCGAAATCAGCAAATACACCTACCTGCCCAGCCTGCTGGAGCTCGAAACCAGTGTTTCGCAGTTGCTGGCCGACCCGACCCCGGAACACCGGCAAACGGTCAACGACTACCTCGAAGGCCTGAACCGGCGCAGCCGCAGTCGGGCCATCTACGTGATGGACACCACCGGCCGCGTCATGGCCACCAGCAACTGGCGCGATGTCGACAGTTACCTGGGTGAAGACCTGTCCTTTCGCGCCTATTTCCAGAACGCCGTGCGCGGTCAGCCGGGGCGTTTCTACGGCATCGGCAGCACCAACGGCGAACCCGGTTACTACCTGGCACATGGCCTGGAAGAACACGGCAAGATCATCGGCGTCGCAGTGGTCAAGGTGCGTCTGGAAGCCATGGAAGAGCGCTGGCAACGGGCGCGCCTGGAAGCCTTCGTCAGCGACGAGAACGGCATCATCATTCTCTCCAGCGATCCGGCTCGACGCTTGAAATCGGTGGTGCCGCTGAGCGAAGAAACCAAGGAAAAACTTGCCCGCAGCCTGCAGTACTACTGGTTCCCGCTCAACGAATTGCAACCGCTGGCCCGGGAAACCCTGTCCGAAGGCGTGGAAAAACTCACGTTCCCGGCCAACAGTGAACTGCTGCTCCAACAAGATCGCGACGATGAAAACATCAGCTACCTGTCGCAAACCCGGCCATTGAGCGATACGCCATGGAATTTCACCCTGCTCACACCGCTACAGGATTTGCGTCGCGAAGCGATCAACCAGGGGATCCTGGTGGCCGTGGCGTTTGCCCTCTGCGCCTTTCTGTTGATCGCCTGGAACGAGCGGCGCAAGGTGATCGCCACCCGCCTCGCGGCCCGGGAAGCCTTGCAGGAGGCCAACAACCAGCTGGAACGTCGGATTACCGAACGCACCACCGACCTGCGCGCCAGCAACGAGCGGCTCAAGGGGCAGATCCGCGAACGCCGGCAAGCCGAAGAGACCTTGCGCCGCGCCCAGGACGAACTGGTACAGGCCGGAAAACTCGCGGCCATCGGCCAGATGTCCACCAGCATCGCCCACGAACTGAACCAGCCGCTGGCGGCGCTGCGCACCTTGTCCGGCAATACCGTGCGCTTCCTCGAACGCGGCCAGCTCGATGTCGCCAGCACCAACCTCAAGACCATCAACGAACTGATCGACCGCATGGGCCGCATCACCGCCAGCCTGCGCTCGTTCGCCCGGCGCGGTGACGACAAGGGTCAGGCCTGCCTTGGCAAAGCGGTGGACGCGGCCCTGCAATTGCACGGCGCACGGGTGGAAAACACACCTCTGCAATTGCACCGCCATTTTGACGCGGTGCAGGTGCAAATCGACCAGACCCGCCTGGAGCAGATTCTGGTCAACCTGATCGGCAACGCCCTCGACGCCATGCAAGCGCAGCCGCAACCCGAGCTGTGGCTCGAAGGCGAAACCTTCGATGGCAAATACCGCCTGCGCGTGCGTGACAACGGCCACGGCATCGACGCCGAAGCGCGCAAGCACCTGTTCGAACCCTTCTTCACCACCAAACCCGGCGAACAGGGCCTGGGCCTTGGCCTGACCCTTTCCGCCAGCCTGGCCGCCGCCACCGGCGGTCACCTGGGTGTCGAGCACCCGGCCAGCGGTGGTACCGCATTCGTCCTCAGTTTACCGTTGGTAAGCCCCACTCCCGCCGAGCCAATATGAACAACGACCTTAGTGTATTGATCGTCGAAGACGACCCCCATGTGCTGCTCGGCTGCCAACAGGCGCTGACCCTGGAAGACATTCCCTGCATTGGCGTGGGCAGCGCCGAAGAAGCCCTGGAACGGGTCGGCGACAATTTCGCCGGCATCGTCGTCAGCGACATTCGCCTGCCGGGCATCGATGGCCTGGAGTTGCTGACCCGGCTCAAGGAGCGCGACCGCAGCCTGCCGGTGGTGCTGATCACCGGTCACGGCGACATCTCCATGGCCGTCGGCGCGATGCAGAAAGGCGCCTACGACTTCATGGAAAAGCCGTTCTCCCCGGAGCGCCTGGTGGACGTGGCCCGCCGCGCCCTCGAGCAACGCAGCCTGGCGCGGGAAGTGTCGTCGCTGCGCCGGCAACTGGCCGAGCGCGACTCCCTCGAAGGGCGGATCATCGGGCGCTCGCCGGCCATGCAGAACCTGCGGGAACTGATCGCCAACGTCGCCGATACGTCGGCCAACGTGTTGATCGAAGGCGAGACCGGCACCGGCAAGGAACTGGTCGCTCGCTGCCTGCATGATTTCAGTCGGCGGCACACCAAGCAGTTCGTCGCGTTGAACTGCGGCGGCCTGCCGGAAAACCTCTTCGAAAGCGAAATTTTCGGCCACGAAGCCAACGCCTTTACCGGTGCGGGCAAACGGCGGATCGGCAAGATCGAACACGCCGACGGCGGCACGCTGTTCCTCGACGAAGTGGAAAGCATGCCCCTGCCCTTGCAGATCAAATTGCTGCGGGTATTGCAGGAACGCACCCTCGAACGCCTTGGTTCGAACCAGAGCGTGGCGGTAGATTGCCGCGTTATCGCAGCGACCAAATCCGACCTCGTAGAGTCGAGCAAGGCCGGCGAATTCCGCAGCGACCTGTATTACCGCCTCAACGTGGTGACCCTGGAACTGCCGCCGCTGCGCGAGCGCCGCGAGGACATCCTGCAACTGTTCGAACACTTTCTGCAGCAATCGTCCCTGCGTTTCGACCGCGCGGTGCCGGAGCTGGACAACCAGACCCTTTCAAACCTGATGAGCCACGACTGGCCGGGCAACGTGCGTGAGCTGCGCAACGTTGCAGAGCGCTTTGCCCTGGGCCTGCCGGCGTTCAAGAAAACCGGTGCCGGCGGCAGCAATCAAGGCCTGGCGTTTGCCGAAGCGGTGGAAGCCTTCGAGCGCAACCTGCTCAGCGATGCCTTGCAACGCAGCGGCGGCAACCTGACCCAGGCCAGCCAGGAACTGGGCATGGCCAAGACCACGCTGTTCGACAAAGTGAAAAAGTACGGCCTGAGCCATTGAGCTGTGTGGACCTGATTCTCACCCCCCCCCTGGGCGCGGCGGTGGTGGTGAGCCTCGCTGGCCTGGCTACGCTTTCACAGAGAAATACATTCTCCTGTGGGAGCGGGCTTGCTCGCGAAAGCGGTGTGTCAGTCAACTCAAATGCCAACTGATACTCCCTCTTCGCGAGCAAGCCCGCTCCCACATTGGACCGAGGGAGTTAGAGGAGATTGTGATCAGCCACCGGCTCGATCTGCGCCCAGTGCGAAGTGTCTTCACGGTGCTCGCGCAAGTACGGCAACACCGCCCCCAGCAACGGCACCTTGAACGCCTCCTGGAAACGATGGGCCAGGCCCGGAATCAAGACCAACTGGCTGCCACGCAGATGCGCCGCCAGATGCACCCCGTGCATCACCGGCAGCAAGGGGTCGGCCGTGCCATGGACCACCAGCGCCGGCACCCGCAACCGGTTGAGCAGCGCGACCCGGCTCGGCTCGGCGAGAATGGCCATGATCTGGCGTTTCACGCCCTCGGGATTGAACGCCCGGTCATAGGACTGCGCCGCCTGATGCAACAGCACCTGACGATCATCGCTCACCATCGGGCTGCCGAGCGCCGCCAGCAAGTCGGCCTGTTGTTCCAGGGCCACCTCGCGGTTCGGTGCGCCACGTCGCGCCAGTAATTGCACCAGCGCCGCACTCGGCGCCGGCAAGCCTTCGGCCCCGGAGCTGGTCATGATCAGGGTCAGGCTCTCGACCCGCTGCGGTGCCATGGCCGCCATGTGCTGGGCGATCATCCCGCCCATGCTGGCGCCCAACACGTGGAATTGATCGATGTGCAAGGCATCCATCAAGCCCAGGCCATCGTCGGCCATGTCGGTCAGCGAGTACGGCGACGACACCGGCAAGCCGAGTTTGTAGCGCAGCACTTCGAACGTCAGGTTGCCTTCGGCCGGTGCTTGCCGCCAGGTCGACAGGCCGACATCGCGATTGTCATAGCGAATCACCCGAAAGCCCTGCTGACACAGGGCGACCACCACCTCGTCCGGCCAGTGGATCAACTGCCCGCCCAGGCCCATCACCAGCAGCAAGGCCGGATCCGACGCACGACCGATGCTCTGGTACGCCAGGCTTACCTGGGCCAGATCCACCCGTTCGGTCGGAACATTGACGTCACAACGCGAGGCCGCCAAAGACGGCAGGCCGAACAACAATGCGGCCAGAAATATGATTCGTGAAAAGAATGCAGCACCCATGGAAAAACACCAAAACGCAGAACCCCAGTAGAGCGCGAGTCTGATGAAGTTTGTTCAAGCGCGCTGCCACAGTTCCATGACAGTTTGATGAACAGCGCCGGGCGGTCATCCGGCGTCACAGCCGGTTTCGCGATAACTATGTACCGCCCCTCCTCCTGTCGACTGCCGCCTAATGCCCGTACCGCCGGCACGGTTCGGCTTTCTGGAGACTCATCGTCATGGTTGACGAAACCACCCCCCTTACGGCCGATTTCGGCCTCATCTACCCATTGCCCGCCAACCCGGACCAAGGCCTGAGCCTGAGCGCCTCGGCGCGCTGGGAAGAGTGCTGCGAGCAGTGGCTCAGCCTCATGGCGCAAAGCTCGCAAGCCCGGCTCGACACCGCTTGGTGGAGCGCACGTGCATTCGGCACCGATCGCTCGCGTCGGGAACAAGCCATCCGCTTGTATCGTCAGCATTTCGAGGTGTCGAGCCAATGGGCGTTTGCCCAAGGCATCCTCGATGCCGGGCAGATCAAAACCTTACTGGCGCTCATCGACCCGCCAGCGCCAACACCAACGCCTGACCAGCACCCCGTGTACGTCGAACAGCTGAGTCTCATAGATGACAATGGCCTGTCTACCCCGCTGTCGGGCGCGCTGGTCATCACCCGGGATACCGATCAACCGGTCGCTCAGCTGTTGTATCTGCCTTCGCACTCATCCGTCTGGATGACCTTTCAAAACCGGATTGAGCTGGAGCGCTGGTTGACCGAGCATCAACCACAGCGGTTCGACCAGCGCCGGCTGTCGATGGACAAGGGCAGCGTCGATTACACGGTCCTCGACACAGCTGTGCTGCGCACTGGCGCCGAAGCCCTGTTGTCCCGATTGTCCGTCGCCCCCGCGGACCGGCCCGGCAATGCCGCCGTGCTGGCCGCGCCCCCCGACCTGCCACGGGTGGAGACAGACGACAACGCGGCCCTGTTCGGCCAGCTCAGCCCCGATATTCCCTTAGGCGTGCGTCACCGCGCGCTGGCACAACAGCGGACGGCCCTGGAGAGTCTGCTCGGCGATGACTTTGCGGGTGATGCCAAGGATCCACGTCTGCAACGCCTGCAACAGCAACTCGAGACCCTCAGCGCTGCCGAGCAGGCCAGCAGCGCCGCCGCGACGGCGCTACTGGACGCCGCCGATGGCCTCAAATGGCTGGAGCTGCGCCACCAGCCGGGCCCGCATTACGCAGCCCTGCTCCAGGCACGCCAAGACGGTTTGCGCGCCGAAGCCGAACTGCAATTGAGCCTGAATCAGATCAACAGTGAAGAGCATCAATGGCTCATCAGTGTGCTGGATGCCCCCGATCAGCCCCGAGCGGCCGACCTCGTGGTCGCGCGGCTGGAACTGTCGGCAACCGACACCGAAGGCGACACCCGCCGCACGCAAACCGAGGAACTGGACGGCGTTCTGCTGTTTGCCAAACCCTCGGCGCTACTGGCGAATTCGACCGACAGCCTGTTGCTGTACTGGCCCGGACGCTTCGGTGGACTGCAACGGTTTGCCTCTCGACAGCTGCTGGAACAATCGCTGTTCAAACGCCCGGTCAACGACCCTGCCCTGGCCGTGCACGTTTTGCCGCTGAGCGGCTCGCCGTTTGAATACGCCCTGCAAATCCAGCTCCACAGCTGTGAACAACAAGCGGCCCGGATCATTGCAGCCAATCCTGTTCCGCTTCGTACCAGCCAGCGTGCGGCCGAACTGGAAAAACTGCGCGAGCAGACCCTCGCCTGCCTGACCGTCCCCCAATCCGCCGCCCGGGACTGGGTATACGCACGCATCGTCGAGCAAAACCAGAGCAGTGCGCTGGCCGCTCAATTGCCGTCGTGGCATCGCGAACTGCCTGCCGTGCAGCGTGGCCGGCTCAAGACGCTGTTCAAATCCTGGATCGGCGCGATGCAGCGCTCCCACGCGTGGCTCGAACGTGAACTGCCGCCACGGGAAGCCTTCGCCATCAAGGCTGTCGACGCCCGGCTGCGCGAGGACTTCGACCTCACTCAAGCGGTACAGGTGCTGCTCGACGTTCCGGACTCAACCAGCTGGCGCAAAGTAGTCATTGAAGGTGCAGCTCCGGGCACCCCTCAACAAAATGTGCTGGTCGCCAGCGAGCAGCGCAGCAAGCTGTCCCTGGGTGAGCTGGCGCTGGGCAACATCGATCAGGAAATGGGGTGGCGACTGTCGTTCATGCAGGTCGAGGTCAGCGGTGCCGACGCCGCACAACAGCAGAAACTGAAAGGCGCCATCACGACGTCCTGGCTGAGCAAGCTGGTCACCGAGCTGGATCTGGCCGGGCAATATGAAAGGCTGATCCGCGAGACGTTCCTCGGCACCTCGACGGCATCGATGTTCAGTAATGAACATCGGCGCGAATGCCTGAGTGAGCCGTGGCGCCTGATGCTTCGCCTGCAAGGCGAATTCGCCGAGTTGGCAAAGGACATCGATGCCAACGGCCGGCAAGTGCTGGAAATCGCCATCGACGCCAACAGCCGTGAAGCCTTTGCCAGCGACGGCAAGCGCATCGAGTTGCTGCCCGCGCACCTGACCGTGGGCGGCAAGGACACCCACGCCCAGGGACCGAGCACCTTGACCGGCGTCACCTTTATCGTGGAGCACGTCAGCGGCCTGACCCTGCTGTATCTGCCCGACAGCCCCGACGGCATTTATCTGCGCCAGTTCGACAGCCTTGAACAGGCACGGATGCGCCTGTTCAACGATTGCCTGCGCAGTCCGATGGTCAACTACCTGGCCGGCCGCGCCTTGACGGGTGATGTCGCCCACCACGTCAGTCGGATCAACCAGGCCCTATTGAAAAACTTCGACGGGCTGATCGGCGTCGGTACGCCCTGGCCAGCCAGCACCTCCCTGGCAGCGCATCTGCTGAATGTACACATGGGCCGTTTGCTGGAGGCCCATCGGGCGACGTCGCGCTCCAATGATGCGTTGTACCTGGAGCAGGTCGCCTTGGAGTCCGGCGCAATGTTCAACTACCTGAAAATGGCTGTGGGCATGCTGCCCTTTGTCGGTACGACCATCGCCCTGTACGACGCCTGGAACAGCGCCAACCTGGCGGTGGCGGCCTTCCTGCGCGGTGATGTCGGCCATGGCCTGGCCGAGGTGGAGGCGGTGCTGTTGTCGCTGATCGACGCGGCCATGGACATTCTCCCCGGCACCACTGCCACCCCTGCTACTGCCCGCGTCGCCACGCGCAGTCGTCAGTGGCGGGCGCTGGGCAAAAGTCCGCGAGCCCTGCAGCTATCGACGCAACCCCAGGCGCGGCGGTCGCTGGAGCGCTTCAAGGGTTATGAATATGAAAAACCGATTTCCCTCGCGGACCTGCAACCGGGCAGCGAAGGCATTTATCGCGACGTGTATCGCCACGCCGACGGCGACTTCATGCTCAGCCAGGGAAGAATCTATCGCATCGAACTGGAAGGCGAACCACCCCGCTGGCGCTTGAGTGGCACCAGCAGCCGGACCTACAAACAGCCAGTCGCCCTCGATGAGTCAGGCCACTGGAACACCCACTACGCGGTGTACGGCACCGTGATCGAGGGTGGAGGCGTGGGCGGTGGCGCGGTGCTCGGGCACATGGCCGACGGGCTTGACCCACTCTGGCCTGCCGCCATTCGCCGCTGGCTGCCGCGCTGGTGGACCGACCGCGCCTTGCGCCGGCAATTGACCCTGACCCATACCGCAGAGGCCTACAGGGCGCGGCTCGATACCCAGACCCGCAGCAGCAACACCCTGCTTGAGCACTATTTCGGCCTCGAACTCGAGCAGCGCCCAGCCCTTCGCTCCCGTGCCGATGTCGCCTGCGCGAACGATATCGACCTTGCCCAGGCCCAATACCTGAATCTCGATGAGCTGATGCTGTATAGCCATGGCCGCAAACGCGTGCAGATCGAAGACATCCAAAGTCGCTGCGCCTGGATCATCGTCGACCGTTCAGTGCGGCGGATCAACCTGGCCAAGGAACGGCTGGTGGAACACCTCAATCGTATCGATCAGCTGATCGCCCGGTCAGATGCCACAGCGATCACCGATACCGCCGCGCACTTGCAGTTCATGGCGCAACGCAAGGAGATCCGCAAAAACTTTCTCAAAGATTTCGATCAGCTGCATACGACGGTCGAGGAAGCCAATCGCTGGAACCGCCGTATCACTAACCCGGCGCAAAAAAAGGAGATTGCGAAGGCCATGACGAACATGAATGAGAAACTCAGCGAGGCCAATCACTACTACCTGAAAACGGCGCACACCCTGGAAATCATCACCCGTTATGACGCGGTGACCGACCTGTCCTGGATGTACTTCCACGTGCAGTTGAAAACAGCCCGCAACAAGGTCGGCCGCGCGCTGCTGACACAACATCAGCTACCCCAGGTGAGCGCCAGCGTCAGTCAGCGCAGTAAAGTCCTCAAAGACTGCCTGGCCACCTATACCGAGTTCCGGCGTCAGCTGGGCGCCTGGACCCTCGGTTATCCGCAGCATTTGGACCTGGAACAGGTCACCGCGTTTCTGGACAACCTGGACAAGGTTGAAGAATTTGCACGCCGGGCCATCAAGACGCGACCTTCGGTGGTGCCCAAAGAAGGCCGGCCCGGACAGCAACTGTTCGAGACCGAAGACAATCAGTTGCTGATCGGCATCGCCAGCACCGACGCCGTCACCCGACAAAAGCGCATCACCATCGAAGGGGTCGATGGCCACACGGAAACCTGGCTGCCGCGCTCAAGCGGCAAATATCACCTCAGCGAGCCAACGGGCTCCGTGCAGCCGGAACTGCCCACCGATGTCGGGCCACTGCTGACAGAAGCCAGGAACAGGCTGGAGGCGGCAAACGCCTATACCCGCAAAGTCGAAGGCTATGCGCGGCAGGACATGCTCCCGGTCGACCTTGAGCACATGATGGGCAGCGAGGCCACGGAGTTAACCATGCGTGCCCAGGCCATCGAACGCTTATCCCCCACCGATGCCGTAGCGCTGCAACTGCGCAATCGGGCGGATGAGATGTTGCGCACGGGGCGCACCCTGCGCATCAATCAAAGCATGAGCAGCAAAACCCCGACCGAAGGCTATCTGGACTATCTGCTTGAACAACAAGTGGTGGACATCCGCAAGGAAGGTGGCTTGCGCGACCTGGGCAAACGCGCCGACGGACGACGGGATTTCCTGCAGGAGTACGAAGTGCGCGACCTGCGCAACGAACCGGCGCAAACCCTGTGGTACGCCCACTTCCACTACACCTCGGCCCAGCCTCAGTTCAGCGACTTCGTCAAAGGCCATCTGAAACTGCCGGAACAACGCAACCTCGGCTTGAAATGGCAGCAGGACGTGGCCGCCAGTGGCGGTACGGTCGAGGCGATCTGGCGCGGCGACATCGGCAAACCGCTGGGCAACAAACACTTTTCCACGCTGTAAAATGACAACGACGGGGCACGCAATGTGTCCCGTCGTGGACAGCGGCACCAACATGAGACAAACTCAACCTTTTCGATTTATCTACAAGTTTTACTCATGGAGCCTCCGGTGCTTGAAATCCGTCACCTCAAGACCCTGCACGCCTTGCGTGAAGCCGACAGCCTGGTGGATGCGGCCGATCGCCTGCACCTGACCCAGTCGGCCCTGTCTCACCAGTTCAAGGAGCTGGAAGAGCGCATGGGCATGCCGTTGTTCGTGCGCAAGACCAAACCGGTGCGCTTCACCAGCGCCGGTTTGCGCCTGCTGCAATTGGCCGACGCCACCTTGCCATTGCTGCGCGCCGCCGAACGCGACATCAGTCGCCTGGCCGGGGGCACCGCCGGGCGCCTGCACATGGCCATCGAATGCCACAGTTGCTTCCAGTGGCTGATGCCAACCATCGACCAGTTCCGCGATGCCTGGCCGGAAGTCGAGCTGGACCTGGCCTCGGGTTTTTCCTTCGCCCCGCTGCCGGCCCTGGCCCGTGGCGATCTGGACCTGGTGGTGACCTCCGATCCGCTGGATCTGGCCGGGATCACCTATGTACCGCTGTTCACTTATGAAGCGATGCTGGCGGTGGCCAACCAGCACCGCCTGGCTGGCAAGGCCTATATCGTCCCCGAAGACTTGCTCCCGGAAACCCTGATCACCTACCCCGTGGAACGGGACCGGCTGGACATCTTCACCCGCTTCCTCGAACCCGCCGACATCGAACCGGCCCAGGTCCGCACCTCGGAACTGACGGTGATGATGATGCAGCTGGTGGCCAGCGGTCGTGGCGTGTGCGGCATGCCCCATTGGGCGCTGCATGAATACAGTTCGCGGGGTTATGTGAAAGCCAAGCGGCTGGGTGAGAAAGGTTTGTTCGCCACGCTGTATGCGGCGATCCGCGCCGACATGCTCGATGCACCGTACATGCGCGACTTCTTGCTGACGGCCAAGGACACGTCGTTTTCTACATTGGATGGTGTCAGCGCCGTACGCTGAAACCATCTGACGATGCGGTCTTTGTGGCGAGGGGGCTTGCCCCCGTTGGAGTGCGAAGCGCTCCCCTGCATTCCATTAGTGACTCCGTAAGCACAGGTTTTACGACTGCTTCGCAGCCGAACGGGGGCAAGCCCCCTCTCCACAAAAGCCCGCTCCCACAGGGAATCTGCGGTGGCTTCAGAGCTCGCGCCACATGTGGATTTTGTCGAAGTAATCCTCTCCAACCCGCACGGCCATCGGTTCCAGGCCGAACTGGACGAAACCGCAGCGCCGGTAGAGGTTGAACGCGGCATCGTTGCCGGCGGTGACGGTCAACTGGATCAGACGCAAACCCGCATGGTGCTGCGCCTCGGTCAGTGCCGCCTGAACCAGTTGATAGCCGAGCCCGCGCTGGCGAACCGTTGGCGAGACGTACATGCCAAACAGCGTCACCTTGTGCCGGGCCTTTTCCCGAGGCTCGAACGCGAGGCCGACAATGCCGGCCAACCGGCCGTCCTCGAATGCCCCGAGCACCACGTCCAGCTTGCTCGTCAGGCGCGACTCCCACCAGCCCAGCGGCATCGCCGCCCGCTCACGCACACTCGAGGT
Source organism: Pseudomonas sp. QLc11A (assembly GCF_052112305.1). Lineage (NCBI taxonomy): Bacteria > Pseudomonadati > Pseudomonadota > Gammaproteobacteria > Pseudomonadales > Pseudomonadaceae > Pseudomonas > Pseudomonas sp. QLc11A. The sequence goes on along the minus strand of NZ_JAVAJJ010000005.1, from coordinate 121,307 downwards.
AAAGGCCTGCGGATGCAGATCGAAAGCCTCGAGCATCAGCGCCCGATAGTCCAGGGCATGGCTGGCATCCAGTCGCTCGATCCACATGCTCAGGCCATCCGTTTTTGCTCAAGCATCAGCCGCAGCGCCAGTGCCGACAACACGAAGCCCATGAAATAGCGCTGCATCGCCAGCCAGGTCGGATTGTTGACGAACCACGAGGCAATACCCGCGGCAAACATGGCGATCAGCAGGTTGACGCTGAAACTGACGCTGATCTGGGTCAGGCCCAGGATGATGCTCTGGCTGAACACTGAGCCATGCTCCGGCGTAATGAACTGCGGAAACACCGACAGATAGAACACCGCGATTTTCGGGTTCAGGGCACTGGTCAGAAAGCCCATCGTGATCAGCTTGCGCGACGAATCCGGGGGCAACTGCTGCGCCTCGAACGGCGAGCGCGCACCGGGTTTGACCGCCTGCCAGGCCAGCCACAACAGGTACAACGCACCGGCCCACTTCAACACCTCATAGGCCATCGGCACCGCCAGGAACACCGCAGTCAGACCGGCGGCCGCAGCAAACAGGTGCACGAAAAAACCCGCGACCACGCCGAGCAAGGAGATTACCCCGGCCTTGCGCCCCTGGCAGATCGAACGGGAGATCAGGTAGATCATGTTCGGCCCCGGGGTCAGTACCATCAGCAACGCGGCAGCAGCAAAAATCAGCAGGTCTTGAAGCGGGATCATGGGCGAGGTCCTTTGCGTGATGATCAGGCGATCGCAGTCAGCGATGCTCGATAAAACGGCAGGATCAGGTCCCTTGTCAATGGCGCCAGACAGACACCGCCGTCGGTCACCGGGTCGATCCAGATCACTTCTTCGATCTCCGCCGCCGGGGTGACGTCTGAATCAATCTTCAGCTGAAACAGCTCGGCGTGTACGACAAAACCCGGCTCATTGGCCGCCGGTGCCGAAAAGTGACCGAGGTAAACGGCCTGCGCCGGGTCGATGTCCAGACCCAACTCTTCCTCCAGCTCCCGGGCCAGCGCATGAACCGGCAATTCATGGGGTTCGATCTTGCCACCGGGCTGCATGAACGCCGTGGTACCGCGCTTGCGCACCAGCAATGTGCGACCGTCAGGACCGATCAGCAGGGCTGCGGCGATGCGGATGGTCCGGGAGGCAGGTATGGAAAACGTCGTCATAAACAGAAGGCCTTTGACTCAAAAGCGCTAAGGATCACATGTCCGCCCTGTAGGAGCGAGCTTGCTCGCGATGGTCGTGAACGAAAACGCGTAGAACCAGTTGCCCATCGGCGCCCTCAGGTTTATCGCGAGCAAGCTCGCTCCTACAGTTTCCTTTACGTGGCTTCCTGGAAATCCATCTCCGGCGGCTGCCGACGGAAACCGCCGGTCAACACCGCCAGGTACAACACGCCGATCGCCAGCCAGCTCAACCCCAGATACACCGCCAGGTGATCGAGGCTGACCATCAACCACAAATCCGCTGCCAGGCCGATGAACGGGAAAGCACGGCCCAACCGGCGATGAACCCGAGTTTCGGGCTAATGGCCTTGCGCACATAGCTATAGGCCGAGCCGGCCACCGGGAAGGCCGAGGCCATGCGGCCGTAGCTCATTGCGGTGAAGAACATCGCCACCAACGCCGCGAGGTACGCGGCCGGTACCATGCCGACGGTAGATTGAGCGAGGATGCCAAAGGTGCCGATCACAATGATCGGCGTCATGCAGGCGATGCCAAAAAGCACCACCGCCCCCAGTGACAGGGTGCGTTGCAAACGAGCCATGAGCGACTACTCCGAATTTTATTGGATTTATGGCAGAGCCGAGTTCGGCGCAAATTACGGGTGTTGCGTTGTAGCTCTTCGGTCAGACAGGTGTGTCATCCAAGAGGGCCTCATCGCGAGCAGGCTCGCTCCCACAGTGGATCTTCGGTGAATACAAACCCGGTGAACGACTGCAATCAAATGTGGGAGCGAGCCTGCTCGCGAAGGCGTCAGTCCAGCCAACACAGAACCGGGGTCAGCGCGAAGGAATCAGCAGCTCCAGCAATCCAGATGCATGCTCGACCACCTCCCCCGGCAACTTCAGCCGCTGATCATCCAGATACCGATAATCCTGACGCGCCGCCGTCAACTGGCTCAGGTCCAGTTCAACGGCAAACTGCCCTTCCTCGCGCCCGGCCTCGAACAGCAGCGTGCCCAGCGGATCAACCAGCGCACTGCCACCGGCAAACAACAAACCGCCATCCCCCTCTTCCACCCGGTTGACCATCAGCGCAAACGCCTGGTTTTCCTGGGCGCGGGCCATGATGGCGGTGCGGTGGGTCGGGCCGTAGGGGTCCATGTTGCCGTTGGTGACGATCAACAGCTCGGCGCCCAGTTGCGCCAGGGCGCGGGCGCTTTCGGGGAATTCGATGTCGTAGCAAATCAGCAGGCCCACGCGTACGCCGTTCCACAGGCAAGTGGCGTAGCGATCACCCGCCTCGTACACACCGCGATCCGAGGCCCACAAGTGCGTCTTGCGGTACTTCAGCGCGATGCCTTCAGGGGTGATCAGCAGCGTGGTGTTGTAGAAGCGGCCGTTGTCGATTTCGGCCATGCCGATGGCCACGGCGATTTTGCGCTGGCGGGCGGCGTCGAGCACCGCACTGACGGACGGACCGTCCACTGGTTCGGCGACATCAGCCACGGACTCCGCCGAAGGGAAGCCCATCAAATGGCCTTCAGGGAACATGATCAGCTGCGTGCCGGCTGCGCACGCGGCGATGGCCGCCAGGGTGCGTTCGAGGTTGTAGGCCGTGTCGTTGTCACGGCCTGCCAATTGGGCGAGTTCGACCTTCATGGGTACTCCTTGTTGTGGCCCGGGCGGCAGAAAGATTGCCCGGTCGGTGTCTGTGCGCCAGTATGCGCAGCAAGCAACCGGGCGGGGAATCACGCCGCTGGGGTAACACGATAGGGGTAGATGCATGACACTCTCGTTGGACGACATCGCCTGGCACCGCTCGGTGGGGCAACTGATCGACGCCCTGGACAAGCCCAATTTCTGGACCCAGCTGGTGCGTTTGCTGGATCAGTACGTGCCCTTCGACAGCTGGGTGGCCCTGCTTTTCAGCGCCGATCAGCGCCCGCAGGTGTTCGCCGAATGCCCAGGCGATGACGGCAGCCCCGACCAGTTGTTCCAGGACTACCTGCGCGGCCTGTACCTGCTCGACCCCTTCTACATCGCCTGCCGCGAGCAGTCGCGCACCGGGCTGTATCGACTGTCGGAAGTGGCCCCGGAGCACTTCGAGCTGACCGAGTATTACCAGCGCTACTTTCGTCTGAATGTGGTGGCCGACGAAATCCAGTTCAATTGCCAGCTCGAAGGCGACCGCACGCTGTGCCTGTCCCTGGGCAGCACCCAGCGTTTCAGCGGCCAGCAGATCGCCTTGTTGTCGTTGATCCAGCCGTGGGTGCTCGGCCTGTTGCGCCAGCGTCTACCCTATGAAATCAACGAAGCGGTGGCCCTCGCTCCCGCACCGCCGCAAGCCGACTGGCGGGTGCAACTGGAGGCGTCGGTACAGCAGCTCAAAGGCGCGCAGTTGACCGCCCGGGAGCTGGATGTCGGGCGCCTGATGCTCAGCGGTTGCTCCAGCAAAGAAATCGCCCGTAAGCTGGAAATCTCTGTCGAAACCGTGAAAGTCCACAAGAAACACATGTACAGCAAGCTGGGGATCAAGTCCCAGTCCGAGCTGTTTTCGATTTTTCTCCAGGCACAAAATGCCTGAATGGCCTGTGGAACGCTTTGCTTTTCTGTGGGAGCGGGCTTGCCCGCGAAGAGGCCATTACATTCAACATTGATAGTGGCTGACACACCGTCTTCGCGGGCAAGCCCACTCCCACAGTGTTTTGTGTTTAGCCAAATTCATTGAGTCCGAACCCAAGGAAACCGTATGAGCCTGTCACTCCTGAGCCGCTACGCCTTCTTTGCCGTCTGCGTGATATTCACCCTCGCCAGCCTGCCCTTTCTTGACTATGACTGGCTCTGGCCGATCACCGCCGTCACCGGCGTCCTCAGCCTGATCGGCCTGTTCGATCTGCTGCAAAGCCCCCACGCGGTGCGCCGCAACTACCCGATCCTGGGCAATATCCGTTATCTGGTCGAAGGCATCCGCCCGGAAATCCGCCAGTACCTGCTCGAATCCGACAGTGAAGCCCTGCCCTTCTCCCGAGCCCAGCGCTCGCTGGTTTATTCCCGGGCCAAGAACGAAACCGCCGACAAACCCTTCGGCACCCTGATCGATGTGTATCAGTCGGGTTTCGAGTTCATCGGCCATTCCATGCGCCCGGCGCCGTTGAGCGACCCGAGCAGTTTTCGTGTCACCGTCGGTGGCCCGCAGTGCACCCAGCCGTATTCGGCGTCGGTGTTCAACATTTCAGCCATGAGTTTCGGCTCTCTCAGCGCCAACGCCATCCGCGCGTTGAACCAGGGCGCCAGGCTCGGCAATTTCGCCCATGACACCGGCGAGGGCAGCATCAGCCCCTATCACCGGGAACACGGCGGTGACCTGACTTGGGAGCTGGGCAGCGGTTACTTCGGCTGCCGCACCAGCGACGGTCGTTTCGACCCGGAACGCTTCGCCACGCAAGCCCGCACGCCACAGGTGCGGATGATCGAAATCAAGATGAGCCAGGGTGCCAAGCCCGGCCACGGCGGCATCCTGCCCAAGCACAAGGTCACCAAAGAAATCGCCGAAACCCGCGGCATCCTCATGGGCGAAGATTGCGTATCACCCTCGCGCCACACGGCGTTTTCGACGCCGATCGAAATGATGCATTTCATCGCACAATTGCGTGAACTGTCCGGCGGTAAACCGGTGGGCTTCAAGTTCTGCCTTGGCCATCCGTGGGAGTTCATGGGCATTGCCAAAGCCATGCTGGAGACGGGCATCCTCCCGGACTTCATCGTGGTCGATGGCAAGGAAGGCGGCACCGGCGCCGCGCCCGTGGAGTTCACCGACCACATCGGCGTGCCGATGCGCGAGGGCTTGCTGTTCGTGCACAATACCCTGGTGGGCCTGAACCTGCGGGACAAGATCAAACTCGGCGCCAGCGGCAAGATCGTCAGCGCCTTCGACATCGCCAGCGTGCTGGCCATCGGTGCCGACTGGGCCAACTCGGCGCGCGGCTTCATGTTCGCCATTGGCTGCATCCAGTCGCAGAGCTGCCACACCAACAAATGCCCGACCGGCGTCGCCACCCAGGACACCCTGCGCCAACGCGCGCTGGTGGTGCCGGACAAGGCCCAGCGCGTATTCAACTTCCACCGCAACACCCTCAAGGCCCTGGCGGAAATGCTCGCCGCCGCCGGCCTCGAACATCCGTCGCAGTTGTCGGCCAAGCATCTGGTGCGACGTATGTCGGCAACCGAGATCAAGCTGTTCTCGCAGTTACATGTATTCCTCAAACCCGGCGAGCTGCTGACCGGTGAAGTGAATGGCGAGTTCTACTCGCGGATGTGGCAGATGGCGCGAGCGGACAGTTTTGAGCCCAATGAAATAGAAGCGGCATGACCTCGCTGCACCGATCGAAATCGCACATCACCAACGCAGCGATTTGCTCGGGGCCGGCTCCTTCATCACGATAAAACCGTAATCGCCAATCAGGTAAATCCGGTAGAACTGCCTGTCCACCAACGGCGGATAGCCCTGATAGCCAACCCGCGTCGCGTTGCGGCGCTCGCGCTCCGCCACCACATTGGTGATGCCCGCTTTCGGCAGATTCTCGGCCAGCATGTAAAAATCGGTATTGAGCAGGTAGTGCAGCACCGGCATCTGCTTGAACGTGCCTGCCGCCGCCACCAACCAATAGTCGGAGTAAGTCACCGAGAGGTAGATCCGCCTGGCCTCGCGCAGCGACTGATGGCTGGCGATGTCGTACGCAAGGCTGGCCAGTGCCGTGGACGCAAAGGTTTTCTGCAGCGTCAGTACCCGGCCATAGGCGAACGACAACGACAGCATCGCCAGCAGCGCAATGATCAGCAACAGTGGCAGTCGCTGATGAATCGACGCCAGCGCCAGATGGCTCAAATAGCACAGCAACACCAGCAGCACGGCGAACCCCATCAAGGTGCGGGCACCCTCATTGAAATCGCGGAAAAACAGCGCGACACCGGACACCAGCAGTGTCACCACCGGCACTGTCAGCAAGCACATCAAACCGATCAACAGTTTCTTCGGCCCGTCGTCCTGACGCGCCGCTACGTTCAGTCCCAACCGCACCGCCCCGGCTATCGCGAGCAACAGCAAGCCGCCGAACACCCAGAGCCATCCGCCATGGAACAGCAGCACGACTTTTTCCAGGACCCGGGCCATGTTGATCTGGATCTGCAATAAAGGATGCGCCGTCCAGTCCAGCAGCAACGTGCGCTTGGAATCCATGAATAGATAAGCGCTGACGCTGTAGATCAACCCGCCGAGGATGACCTGGGCGGCTTTCCAGCCCAGCAGGTCGCGCCATGGCACCGGGGCGGTTTTATCGTTGGCGGTCCTGAGCAATTCCAGGCAACACAGGCCCAGGAACACATTCAGGCTGATCTGATACAACCCCAGCGCCAGTGCAATCAGGAACGAGGGCACCAGCCATTGCACGCTGCGCCACGGATGACGAAAGGTGATCGCGTAGATCACCGCCACCAGGCTCAAGGTCGTGGTGGGACCGTCGTATTGATAGGACAGGTTCTGCAGGAAGAAGGGGTTGTACCAGAGCGGCAACAGCACCAGACAGCAAGCGACGGTCGGCTGGCGAAAATAATGGAAGGTCAGGCTGGTCAGCGCGGCCGCCATGGCCAGCGTGGCGATCAACAGGGGCAAGGGAAAGATGTTCGGCGCGGCATGGCTGAAGGTCAGCGCGTTGTAGAACAGTTGGGCGAAGAGTCGGCCCTGTTCGGACCAGGCCATGCCCGCCGCCAGCGAGCGCCAGTTGTCATCGATGTAGGGATAATCCGCGAGGATCAACGGCAGGACATACACCAGGGTGGCGAGCAGAAAAAACCGCCAGACCTCATGCTGGCTGAGCTCGCGGACGAAAAAGTCGCTGAACCGGCCCATGCTAGTGCCCGCCCCGGTCTTTACCGCCGACGATGTCCTTGATCACATAACGCGGCCGGTGCTTGGCCTCGATATAGATGCGACCGATGTACTCGCCGAGGATGCCGATGCCGATCAGTTGCACGCCGCCGAGAAACAGGATCGCGGTCATCAGCGACGGGTACCCGGGGACGTTGTTGCCGAAGAAAATCTTGTCCAGCACCATGTACACCGCGTAAAACACCGCGAAAATCGAGATGCCGCCACCGACATAGGTCCACAAGCGCAGCGGCACGGTGCTGAACGAGGTCACGCCTTCCAGGGCCAGGTTCCACAGCTTCCAGCCATTGAACTTGCTGTTCCCCGCCACCCGCCCGGCCCGCTCGTATTCCACCACCACGGAGTTGAACCCGGCCCACGACAACACGCCTTTCATGAACAACTGATGCTCGGGCAGGGAACGGATCACGTCGACCACCTTGCGATCCATCAGCCGGAAATCCCCGACGTTTTCCTCGATCCGGGTGTAGGCAATGCGATTGAGCACGTGGTAGAAAATCGACGCGCTGTGGCGCCTGAGGTAGCCGTCGACGTCCCGATTGCGGCGCTTGGCGAGCACCACATCGGCGCCCTTCTGCCATTGCTCGACCAACAACGGGATGACGCTGATCGGGTCCTGCAGGTCGACATCCATAGGAATCACGGCATCGCCGCTGGCGTGCTCCAGGCCGGCAAACAGGGCCGGCTCCTTGCCGAAATTGCGCGAGAAATTGATCAGCAGCACCTGCTCATCGGCCTCGGCCAGTGCTGTGGCCTGTTCGGCCGTGCGGTCGGAACTGCCGTCGTTGATGAAGACGATTTCAACCTCAGCATCGCCCAGTTTCAACTCGCGACGCACCGCCTGGTAAAACAGGTTGATCGACTGCTCCTCGTTGAATACCGGGACGATGAGCGAGATTTTCATTGATCACGCTCGCGAAACACCACGTATTTGGCATACAGGAAACCAAACACCAGGCTCAACGCCGAAAACAGCACGACGGTGAGCAGGCCATGCAGGCGCCACACATCACCCAGGTGACCGATGCCCAGGCTCAGTGTCCCCATGCCCAGAAGAAACAGCAGATAACCGCCGATCGTGGCACTGGCGGCGAAGGTAAATTGCGCGTTCATGTAGAACGAAAATGACGCAGCCACGCAGAAGGCTGCCAGGTTGCTGAGTGCCTGACTGAGGCCGGCCGCCACGCTCAGTAGAAAAAAGACCTGCCAGTGAATCAGGGTGTTGGCGACCCCGATCACCGTGTAGCTGGACAGCCCTTTCCACAACAGTCTCATGTGAGGCTCCCGTTTCAAGAACGTTGCACTTATTAGTATTTGAGCCTGTCTGCTGTCAGAAATCGCAGATTGACGGACCTTTCAGACCAGCGGTTGAGCCTTGGAGCAACGCCAGAGACATCCGGTAATATCCCGGTTTTGCAATTCACTGCGAATCACGCCACCCTGCGCGCCGCCGACTTGGCGCGCGGCCGTTTGCGCCCGCAGCCAATCCCATTTTCACTCGCTGATACGAGCCTGCTGTCATGACGTTAGCGCGCGATCACCGGATCGACTTTTTTCGTGGCCTGGCACTGATCTTCATCTTTTGGGATCACGTGCCCCACAACCCTTTGGGGCAAATCACCCTGCGTAACTTCGGTTTCAGCGATGCGGCCGAGGTTTTCGTGTTTCTGGCAGGTTTTGCGGCGGTGCTCGCGTACGGCAAAGTCCTGGCGCGCGAAGGCTTTCTGATCGCCTGCGTGAAGATCCTGCGCCGGGCGTGGGTGCTCTACGTGGTGCATATCTTCCTGCTGGCGATGCTGATGGGCATTGTGTTTTTCGCCAACAGTCACGTGGAAACACGGGATCTGGTGGAGGAAATGGGCATGCATCATTTCATCAGCAACCCACAGCAGGCCCTGATCGATGAACTGCTGTTGCGCTTCAAGCCGAACCTGATGGACCCGTTGCCGCTGTACATCGTGCTGCTGGCGGGCTTGCCCCTGGTGCTGCCGATACTGGTGCGCAAGGCCTGGGTGGTGGTCACGATGTCAGTGGCGCTGTACCTGATGGTGCCACTGGCGGGCTGGAACCTGGCGGCCATCAAGGACGGCGTGTGGTATTTCAACCCGGTTGCCTGGCAGTTGCTGTTCGTGCTCGGCGGCGCCGCTGCGATTCACAGCCAGCGACCACGCCTGCCCGAAACCCGCCCATTGATACGCCAGCCCTTGTTTGTGAGTGCGGCGCTGTATGTCGTGGTCGCGGGTGTGTTGACCGTCCTGTGGCGTTGGCCGGACCTGCACGATGCCGTGGTGCCGGCGAGCCTGCAAAACTTCTTCTACCCCATCAGCAAGACCAACCTGTCCCCCGTGCGCCTGCTGCACTTCCTCGCACTGGCCTACGTCACGGCGAAACTGATTCCCGACAGCGGATGGACGCAAAACTGGCTGGCGCAGCAAAGCTGCCGCATGGGCCGTTTCTCGCTGGAAATTTTCTGCCTGGGCGTGCTGCTGGCGCCCCTGGCGGACATGGTCAATGCCCTGACCGACGATGCGTTTGCCATGCAGATCTTCACGGCGCTGGTGGGTGCCGGGTTGATGGCGTTACTGGCGATGTGGCTTGAGTTCAACAAGCGTTTGAATCGATCGCCGCAAACTGTACCCGCCTGATGAAAAAGCCCCGGTCACTGGACTGCCTTATGTAGGAGCGAGCTTGCTCGCGATGGACTCAAGAGCGCCGCGTTTAGCCAGAAAGGACGCGTAAACGTTAACGACCATCGCGAGCAAGCTCGCTCCTACAGGTTTCAGCGTTACAACTCAGGAAACCGAACGCACCGCACCCTGCGACACATTGGTCGGTTGCAGCTTGAACACGTAGAACAGCACCGTCAGCAGCACCAGGAACGCTGGCCCCACATACAACGCCACGCGGGTATCCGGGAAGTACGCCATCAGGCCGACCACCAGCACCAGGAACGCCAGCGCCAGGTACGAACTGACCGGGTAGAGCCACAGGCGATATTTCAGGCCGGCCGCTTCGCTGGCGCTCAGCCCTTTACGGAACTTGAGCTGGGCCAGCAGGATCATCACCCAGGTCCAGATCGCGCCGAAGGTGGCAATGGCCGTCACCCAGACAAACACTTTTTCCGGCACCAGATAGTTCAGCAACACGCCCAACAGCAAGGCGCCAATCGACAGCAGCAATGCACGACGCGGCACGCCGTTGTTCGAGGTCTTGGCAAAGCCGGCCGGGGCCTGGCCGTTCTGCGCCAGGCTGTAGAGCATGCGCCCGGTACTGAAGATGCCACCGTTGCAGGACGACAGCGCCGCCGTGATCACCACGAAGTTGATGATGCCGGCGGCGGTCTTGATACCCAGGCGCTCGAAGGTCATCACGAACGGGCTGCCCTGAGTGCCGATTTCATTCCACGGGTAGATCGACAGGATCACGAACAACGCGCCGACGTAGAACAGCAGAATCCGCCAGAACACCGAGCCGATGGCGTTCGGAATGGTCTTTTGCGGGTTCTTCGCCTCACCGGCGGTCAGGCCGATCATCTCCACGCCCAGATAGGCAAACATCACCATTTGCAGGGACATCAACACGCCTTGCACGCCGTTGGGCATGAAGCCGCCATGGGTCCACAGGTTGGAAATCCCCAGGGCCACACCGTCGTTGCCGAAACCGAAAGCAATGATGCCGATGCCGCCGAACACCATCGCAATGATGGTGACGATCTTGATCAAAGCAAACCAGAACTCGAACTCACCAAAAGCCTTGACCGCGATCAGGTTGATCGAGCCCATGCTGATCAACGCAGCGAGCGCCCAGATCCAGCGCGGTACATCGGGAAACCAGATACCCATGTATACCGCCACGGCCGTGATTTCCGCGACGCAGGTCACCAGCCACAGGAACCAGTAGTTCCAGCCGGTCAGGAAACCCGCCAACGGGCCCAGATAGTCTTGGGCGTAACGGCTGAACGAGCCGGCAACCGGGTTGTGCACGGCCATCTCGCCAAGGGCGCGCATGATCACCAGGATCGCCAGACCGCCGATGATGTAGGACAGCATGATGGCCGGGCCGGCCATTTCGATGGCCTTGGCCGAGCCCAGGAACAGGCCGACGCCGATACAGGCACCGAGTGCCATCAGGCGAATATGCCGCTCGCCGAGTTCACGTTTGAGCGGACCGCCCTGAGCGGTCTCTCCTTGGGGCAGGTGATTGCCTACGGGCATTGGGTACAACCTCGTCTTGTTATTGGATATGACCACCGAGGGGCGAAGCGCAGGCCGATAAGCCATCGCTTCCCGAACCGGCCCTGCCTCGTGGGCAACGCCGTCCTGTAGGAAAAACCCGCAAGATCAGTGGGAAAAGCGGCGCCGAGTATTGCACAACAATGGTGCATCGTCATGCCCCTGCCAAAGCCGTATTTACCCCTTCGACATGTCTAAATCAGCTATTTCAGACACCACCCCTTTCCAGCCACAGCAGTACCTGTGGCGAGGGGGCTTGCCCCCGTTCGGCTGCGAAGCAGTCGCAAAACAGGAAAACGCGGTGTACCAGACAATCACCAGTCGCAGGTTTTAGCGCCGCTTCGCAGCGCAACGGGGGCAAGCCCCCTCGCCACAAACAACAACAGCCTTCTCATGCCGTCATTCCTTCACAGGTATCAGCACTTTCACTCAACGCATGCGGATCTACCCTGGACAGCCGGGAACTAGCCTTGAATGTGCAATTGATAACCTCAAGGGAAGCAATGGAATGCCAACTCAACCCAACTCCCACCGCTTGCGTCAGGGCCGATATTCCGAAAGCGGTCGGGCATATCTCATCACCGCCGTTGTCCATGATCGTCAACCTGTCTTTTCGGATTGGCATTTGGGACGCTTACTGGTTGCAGAACTGCGCCGAGCTCATGAAACCAACGTAGTGAATTCCATCGCATGGGTGATCATGCCCGATCATTTTCATTGGTTGATGCAGCTGGAAGTAAGCAATCTGGGGCCCGTTATCGGAGCCATCAAGTCACGGTGCACCCGTGAAGTGAACGAAATCACCGGCCGCCGTGGTCCGCTCTGGCAATCCGGCTACCACGACCGGGCCATTCGCGATGGAGAAGATCTTCTGCCCTTCGCCCGCTACATTGTTGCCAATCCACTCAGGGCTGGGCTTGTGGATAAAATTGGCGACTACCCGCTCTGGGATGCGTGCTGGCTGTAAACGGACGCCCTTACACCAAACTCTTTGTGGCGAGGGGGCTTGCCCCCGTTGCGCTGCGAAGCGGCGCTAAAACCTGCAACCGATAAAGGTCTGGCACACCGCGGTTACCGGATTTGCGACTGCTTCGCAGCCGAACGGGGGCAAGCCCCCTCGCCACAAGTGCTTCAATTGGCCTGATTATTGGTGCGTCCGTGCATCATTTTGCCCTTCACATTTTTTTCACCCTAGCCAACCACCGTCTAAGCTTGAGTCAAGTCCGATCAATCTGCGTGAATGGATCAATCGACTATGGGCGCTTTGTGGCAAACCGATTCGAGTAAAACCGTGGTTCCGACTGATAGTGTGGATGAAGCGCCTATACCTGAAAAACCCCGTCGTTCCAGGCACGGATGGGGAGCGTTCTGGCTATTGCTGTTGATTATCGCGATTGTCGTGGGGCTGGCCGCCATGAGGGAGATGCGCACCTCGAAGTTCCAGGCCCGGGAAGTCAGCAAATATGCCGCGTCACTGAACTATGAGCTCAAACCCGGCCCCAGCGATGCGATTCGCTATCCGGGCGACGGCCCGTTCGATCGGCGCCTGGGCTACAGCTCGCTGGATGAGTTCCTGCCGCGCCTGATCAAGCGCAACTTCGTCGTTGAAGCGCAATCCCGCTTTTCTCCAGAGCTGTTGAAGTACACCGACAAGGGCCTGTTCGTGCCTTATGCCGAGAAAATCCAGGCAGGGCTGTCGATCACCGATTGCCGCGCAGCGCCGCTGTATCAGTACAACTACCCGCAGCAGCTTTACTCAACCTTTGCCTCGATCCCGCCGGTGGTGGTCAACAGCCTGCTGTTCATCGAGAACCGCTTCCTGCTCGACCCCAGGCAGCCGCTGGCCAACCCGGCGGTGGACTGGCCGCGGTTCGGCATGGCGGCGTGGTCCCAGTTGGCCAAGATGTTGCACGTGCCCGGCCAGTCCGCCGGTGGCAGTACCCTGGCCACGCAACTGGAGAAGTACCGGCACTCCCCCGATGGTTTGACGGTCAACGGCGCGGAAAAAATTCGCCAGATGATTTCTGCCACCGTACGCGCCTATCAGGCCGGGCCACAAACCCTGGAAGCGCGGCAGAACGTGGTTCGCGACTACCTCAACAGCGTGCCGTTGTCAGCCGTACCGGGCCACGGTGAAGTGCATGGCATGGCTGAGGGTTTGCGTGTGTGGTACGGCTCCGACTTCGAAAGCGCCAACAAGGTGCTGAACAGCCCGGCAACGGATCCAAAGACCATGGCGGAAAAAGGCCTGGTCTTGCGTGAAGTGCTGTCATTGATGATTGCGCAGCGCCGCCCGTCGCATTACCTGACCAAGGGCCATGATGAACTGGCCGACCTCACCGACAGCCATATTCGCCTGCTGGCGCAAAACCATGTGATCGACGCCGAGTTCGCCGCCGCCGCCCTGGCCAGCAAAGTGACCTACCGCGACTGGGCCACCCAGCCGACCATGCAACCGATCGAAACCAACAAGGGCATCAGCGTGGCGCGCAGCCGTCTGGCCGGCATGCTCAATCGCCCTTTGTATGACCTCGACCGCCTTGACCTCTCCGCCACCAGCACCCTGCAAGGCGAGTTGCAATCCGAGGCCACCGAGTACCTGAAAAAGCTCGCAGACCCTGAATTTGCCACGCAAATCGGCCTGATCGGCGAGCGCCTCCTGACCACCACCAGCACCACCCAGGTGCGCTACAGCTTCACCTTGTTCGAACTGACACCGGACGGCTCGCGGGTTCGGGTACAGACCGACAGCACCGACCAGCCCTTCGACATCAATGAAGGCAGCAAACTGGAACTGGGCTCCACCGCGAAAATGCGCGTGCTGACCACCTACCTGCAAATCATCGCCGAGTTGCACGACAAATACGCCGGCATGGCCGTTGCGGAACTGAAGAAAGTCGAGGTGCCGGATCAGGACCGCCTGAGCCGTTGGGCGGTTGATTACCTGGTTGAAAACAAGGACCGCGACCTGAAAAAAATGCTCGGCGCAGCCCTGGACCGCAAATATTCCGCCAGCCCCGGCGAGGCGTTTTTCACCGGGGGCGGCCTGCATGTGTTCAACAACTTCCGCAAGGAAGACAACGGTCGGATACCGACCCTGCGCGACGCCCTGCGCGAGTCGATCAACCTGCCGTTCATTCGCCTGATGCGTGACCTGGTGCGCTACACCACCTACTCCGGCCCCAACAGCAGTGCCGAACTGCTCAAGGACGACCGCGACCCGCGGCGCCAGGAATACCTGGCCGAATTCGCCGACCGCGAAGGCACTTCGTTCCTGCTCAAGTTCTGGAAGAAGTACAGGAACAAGAACACCCAGGAACGGCTCGAAACCTTCCTGGACGGCATGCGCCCTACGCCGATCCGCATGGCCGCCGTACATCGCTACCTGTTGCCACAGGCCAGCCAGGAAAGCTTCAACGCCTTCGTGCGCTCGCACCTGACGGGTGCCAAGCTCACGGAAAAACTCACTGACGAACGTCTCGTGCGGCTCTACGAAGCCTACGGTCCCGGCGCCTACGACTTGCCGGACCAGGGCTTCATCGCCAAGGTTCACCCGCTGGACCTGTGGATGATGGGCTACTTGCTCAATCACCCCGACGCCAAGTGGGCCGACGCCGTCAAAGCCAGCCAGTTCGAGCGCCAGGAAGTCTACAGCTGGCTGTTCAAAAGCAGGCACAAAGGCGCCCGAGACAGTCGCATCCGCACCATGCTGGAGATCGAGGCATTCCTCGACATTCACCAGCGCTGGCAGCAAGTCGGTTATCCGTTCGACCACCTGGTGCCGTCGCTGGCCACCGCCATCGGCAGCTCCGGTGACCGCCCGGCAGCCCTGGCCGAATTGATCGGCACCATCCTCAACGATGGCGTGCGCATGCCGACCCTGCGTATCGACAGCCTGCATTTCGCCGCACATACACCCTATGAAACCCAACTGGTCAATGACCCCGACGTCGGCAAACGGGTGATGCCATCCGAAGTCGCCACGGCCATGCGCGAAGCCCTTTCGCAAGTGGTCGATGCCGGTACGGCCAAACGCGTGTCCGGCAGTTTCAAACTCGCCGACGGCAGCCCGCTGGCGATGGGCGGCAAGACCGGCACCGGTGACAACCGCATCGAAGCCGTCGGTTCGGGCGGGCGGATCCTGAGTTCCAAATCGCTCAACCGCACGGCCACGTTCGTGTTCTACATCGGCGATCACCATTTCGGCACGCTGACAGCGTTCGTGCCGGGCCGCTCGGCGGAGAACTTCACCTTCACCTCGGCGTTGCCGGTGCAGGTGCTCAAAGGCATGGCGCCGATCCTGACGCCGTACCTGCAACCGGGCACCCACACGATGTGTCAGCCAAAGGCAGCAACCGAGACAACCGCTCGCCGCTAGGCATGGATCGGCAGATGCGCCCGAGTGGCTGTAACTATGTATTTTTCACTCCTGATTTTTACCGGGTTCGGGGCGCAATCGACGTCGTTACGAACCGGTTTTTGCGCTTTTTTTGGGGCTGCCGCCTGCCTAGCCTGATCGCTCCATCCATGATCAAAGGACGATCAGGCAATGCCCCACCCACATCGAATTTCAAACCCGGATCAAAGCATCCACTTCGACCTCGTCAGGAAGGCCATCCCCTCCTGGCTATCAGAGGCTTCACTCCCCCGTATCAACGCACTGAAAACTGACCGGGTAAGCATTCCCGACTGGCAGGCTGACGCCGCAAAAGCGTTACAGGAGCGGTTGAAACAGAGCATCAAGCTCGGCTGGAACGCGCAAAACGATGTCGATAGAGTGTTCAGCAAACTGCAGGATGTCTACGCCTTCGCCAAACCCTTGTTGCAACAGGCACTGAACGAACGTTTCGGCGTTGAAGATGACGTCGAAGATACCTGGTTGCGGCTGTATGCACCGGCAGAAACGTCATGGGGTCATAACTTTACCGGCGCAACCACCAGCCGTACCGTCTCGCTGCTGGATGCTGCCCTGCACAATTTTTCCAGTAAGGAGGTGTTCACCCAGGACTCAGAATTCATCACCCGCCCCGACGTACGCGGGCATTTCAGCGTGGTACAGCTCAAGCACAAGCTGAGTATCGAGCAGTTCAAGTCACTGTGCCGCGACCTGAATATCGGCAGACGTTACCAACAACACCTGAGAGATTTTCTGCTGCCGCATAACCGGGTGGCCAGCAACGTCCTGCGCCACAAAGTCAGCCTCAGCCACAAGACCGCGCTCAACATCGCGGCGAACATGGCGCTGATGAAAAACGACATCGGGCAGGATGCCTTTGACCTGGTGCAGGGACTGCTCGATGACCGCAAGAACCTGCGCTGGAGGGGCCGCTCCGTCGACTGCTACAACCTGTCGATGATGGACATTCACCTGACCGGCATCGTGCTGATCACCCCTGATGCCAATACCGCGACCGATACCGTGCCCGTGATCGCCTATGTTCCCCATGACCCGCAGCACCCTCTCAAGCAGTACCCGTCGTTGCTCGAGTTCATGGCCGAACTGACACGCCAACTGCGCGATGCCAGCGCCCCTCGCAGCTACCAAAAATTCTTCAGCCAGTTCGTACCCCATCAGCAGCGCGGGCATTTTTTTGCCGGGTTGAACGACCGACTGAGCAAGGTCAAATGGCAACCGGCCCCGGCCGGTTCCAACTTGCCGAGCTGGCGGGATACGCCGGTGGATAACCCCAACCTGCAATTTCAGCTGTCGAGCATCAGGAACGATCGGGACACTGTTTTCAACGGCGACCTGTGGGGCTACTTCCACCGACAAAAAATCAACAAGGTACTCAACGACGCATGGGACATCGCGATTTCCACCGAGTACGCCGACCGCATGGCCCGCTGGGCCTGGTGGGACAACCTGGAAAAAATGCTCTCGGACATTCTCAATGCCGCGTTGCTGGTGGCGACGCCACTGGTGCCCGGCATGGGCGAATTGATGCTGGCCTACACCGCGTATCAACTGACCGATGAGGTGGTCGAGGGCCTCGTCGATCTGGCCGAAGGCCGCGTCGCCGAGGCTGGCGAACAAGCCATCGGCGTGCTGCAAAGCGTTGTGCAACTGGGTGCGTTCGCCGCGGGAGGCGCGATAGGCAACGTCGCAAGGGCGAAACTCTCGCCGTTTTTCGAAAGCTTGAAACCGGTGCAGTTGGCAAACGGTGAGACCCGCCTATGGAACCCAGACCTCAGCCCCTATCAACGAACCGACGTGGATTTACCCGCGGACGCCCGGCCTGATGGACAGGGTATTCACCAGCATCAGGGCCGGCGCATCCTGCCCCTGAACGATCAACACTTCGAAGTGCTGGAAGATCCGGTCACCGGACAACAGCGCATCCGCCATCCGCAGCGTTTCGATGCCTACGCACCGACCTTGCGCCACAATGGTCACGGGGCCTGGGTCTGCGAAACGGAAAACCCGCGCGAGTGGGAAGGCTCGACATTGATGCGGCGACTTGGTCACAGCGTCGATGGTTTCAACAATGAACAACTGGAACAGATTCGCCAGATCAGCGGTACCCATGAAGCCGCACTGCGGCGGATGCACATGGACAGCTCGGCACCACCGCCATTGCTGACCGATACCCTGCAACGCCTGGGCTCACCCGTGCCTGCCAGCACCCCGCTACCCGCCGACAGCGTTGCGCTGTTCAGCGAATTCCCCGACCTGCCCGACACGGTGGCGCAAGGCATTCTCGCCAACGCCAGCGCCGCGGAACGCCAACAGATCGAGCAGAAAAAGCGCCTGCCGCTGCGTCTGAAAAGCCAGGCGCGAGAACTGCAATTCGAGACGCAATCGGTGCGCGCCGCCCACGGTCTGTACGATGACGCGTTGATCAACATCGACACAGAACGCCTGGTGCTGGGCACCTTGCGCATCAACAGCGACACCTTCGGTGAGCTGCGCATCGAGATCAGGGAAGGCACATTCGACGGTGAACTGCGCTGCAGCGCCGGGCCCGAGAGCGCAGCGCGGGTCCGGGTGTTGATTCATGATGACGCGGGAAAATATGAGGTGCGTGACGGGTCGAATCAGCCAATCCATGCAGCGCAGGGCTTTTTCGAAGCCTTGCTGCAGGCGACCCAGCACAATGGGCAAAACGCGCTGGGCTTCAAGCCGGGGGACGCCGAACGCCTCAGGCAGTGGGCCATGGTCAAGATCGAGCCTCTCGGCGAACGTCGAACGATACTCGCCGCGCCGCCCATCCGCGCCGTGCCCGAACATCAGACACTGCTGCTGGTGCGGGGCCCATTCACCAGCCGGGCCGGCGAAACCCTGCACGAGCGAATCCTGGACCTGCACGAGGATTTCAGCGACCGCGAAGTCGACGCCTTCGCCAATGCCCTGATCGCCAAAGGCGAGCCGATGCAAGCCATCGAGCAGCGGGAAGACGATCTCGATGAACTGCGCGTGATCCTCAATCGTTGGGAATACCAGCAGGAACCCACCTGGGGACCGGGCAGCACGGCTTTTCGTGATGAAGGCGGCCAACATATCGCCGAATGCCTGCTCAAGAGCTTCGAGCGAAAGCACAGGGACATCGGCAACCGTAGCGACCCGGACAGTTACGCGCTGGATCTCTCCACCGAGATGCAGCCCCTGAACCTGGATACCTGGTGGTCAAAGCGCCCCCCGGAGCTGCAAAAGTTCCTCGACAAGATCACGGTTCTGAAACTCGCCAACACACGTTTTTCCAGTGAGCCGAACGGCTTGCTCAAAGCCTTCCCGAACCTTCGCGAACTCAGCGCCAGGCGTTGCGACCTGACCAGTCTTCCACACAGCATCGGTTCCCTGCACCGACTGGAACGCCTGCAGCTGAGCGATAACGCGATCGTGTTGGATGCCGCTGCCGTCAAACAACTCAAGGACCTGACCTACCTGGAAATCCTCAGGCTCGACGGTAATCCACTGGGGCTGTCACCAGACATCAGCCGCATGCCGAGGCTGAAAGTCGTGGCCCTGAACAAAACCGGGCTGACCACATGGCCCGAGGGCACGCTGGCGAAAACCAGACCACGCGGTTTCTTGCTGGACCTGCGGGAAAACCCCCTCGACTTGATTCCCGAAGTTGTCCCCGGCTCGGCAAAAGCCTGGGTGATCGCGCGTACCCTGCTGGATGTCGCGGATCTGTCGGAGCTGAATCAGTTGCAATACCAGCAAATCCGACACTCAGTGAATTTGCCGCCGACGCCCCTCGAGGCATCCACCAGTCTGATAAATGTGGTCATCCACGCCACCGACCCGAACAACTGGACCGATGTGCCCGGCTGGGGAGTGGAGCGGACGGCAAACTGGCTTGAACTGACCGACGACCCGCAGGCCCATCGGTTCCTGACCGTGGTGCACGAAACGAAAAACTCTGCCGATTATCTCGTCGGCGGTGAACCCCGCAGGCAACTGATGCAACGCGTGGTACGCATGCTCGATGCCGTCTACATCGACACCGCACTGCGGGAAAAGCTCTACACCATGGCCATCGCCCCGGTCGATTGCGCCGATGCAGGGGCGCAGTTGTTCAACAACATGGGCATACAGGTGCTCGCATCCGAGGCTTACTCCTACTCCACGGACTCTGCGGAGCTGGAACGCAAGCTGGTCACCCTGGCCCAAGGTGCCGCGCGGCTGGAGCACGTCAACGAGATCGCCCGCGCCGATGTCGCCAGTCGTGGCGGCAACCCGGACGATGTCGAGGTCTATCTGGCCTATCAGACGGGTCTGGCGGATCGCTTGCAGCTGCCCTGGCAATCAAAAGGCATGCTGTACAGGCCAGTATCCGGTGTCACCGACGCCATGATCGATCAGGCGTACGACACGGTGCTGGCGCTGGGCGAAGGTGATGGCCTGGTCAATAAAATGCTTGAGCAGGCATTCTGGGAAACCTGGCTGGGTGAAACTTACCCGATTCAGATCGAGGCGAATAAACGGGAGTATCTGAACAAATACGAGTTGCTGGAGACCCTGCGATCCACCCAGCGCGAATGGGTCGAATCCACGCAATTGACGGATGTGGAACGAGCGGCACTGCGCAACAGGCTTAAAGATCTGGCCAACAAACTGCCGGTCGCCGAGACGGTTGTCTTTGCCGATGAACCGATAAGCGAAGCGAACTTCGACCGGTTCCTCGTCGATCTGGGGGACGCCGAAAAAGAACTGTCCAGGCGTTTGACGCGCGCGGCGTTGAGCAGGGCCGGGTTGTAATAGCGGCGGCATCGTGAGGCAAACCTGACGGCATTCGTTGCGGTCAGGTTTGCCGCAACCACGTCAGATATCCGAATCCCAGATCACCGTGACATTGCCGGAATAGCGGCTGGCCACGCCCGGCTGCAGCATGAACTCCATCTGGTTTTTTGCAATTTCGAAATGCAGAGTCCCGGGAGCCCGATCAACATAGAAACCAGGTTGAAACTGTTGCGAATTGGCTTGCCCGGTTCGCAGTCGCTGACGCCTGACCGGTTGCCCGGACAGGTCCGTCAGGCCATTGGGCAGACTGACGCTGACCTGAAGCTCGACCGATCGCCTGGAGACGGGATCATTCAACATGCATTCGTAGGGAAAGCCGCCGAACTGACATTCCATCTGCATCTTGAAGCGCGATGAGGCCGAGATATTGAAGGTCTGGTCGCGAAACAGGCTCACTGGCCGGCGGCCTGCCTGCAGCCAGCTCTGCCAGCCACCCACAGGTACCAGTTGGACCTTGTTGCCACCCGGCGGAATATCGACTTTCAAGGTGTGCTGCACGTCCAGTACAAAACTCAAGGTCAAATCACTGTCGGTTGGCAGCATCACATCACCCATGTCGAAGTCCCCGCCGGGACCGATACGATAGCTCAGGTCACCGGTGTAAAGCCCCGACGACATGCCAAGAGGATTTGGCGTTCGCAACTCGTAGGCGAAATCCAGGTACTCATAGGACATTTCCGGTATCAGGAATTTCGCCGTTTTGACGCAAGCCGCTTCAACCGGGGTTTTCCAGAAAAAACGAAACGCATGATCCGTATAGAACCCGACACCGCTGTAGAGGCAGGGAGGTGACGCGTTGACCCAGGCACCTGCCACGCCCCCCGACCACAAGCGTTGGTGTCCTTGCGCCGCACTCGGTGCGCCTGTCAGATTCGCGGCCGTATCGCTCAGGGCGTATCGGGAACCGATGCCGGCAATGCGCACCTCGACTTTTTCAGATTCTTGCGTAGCCACGTTGGTCACCGTCAACGTCCGCCACTGCGCAGGTACTTTGAACATGGCGCTATTACGCGACACATCATCAGGTTGCATCGCTCTGATCGATTCGAAGCGCATGGGCAACCGGATGCTGAACATCTCGTTGTCCCGGCATTCACTGGGTGCATCCGCGCAGTAGCCACTGGACGGTGTTTTATTGATGAACTTGTTGCTTTGCGGATTGGCTGAGTCGGGCGTGAACAATGCCCTGATTTCCTGATTCACCGCCTCGGCCGAAGTCGGCACAAGCAACACCAGCAAGCACAGCCATCCCGGCAGACAAGTATTGAGATTCATGAAAGCTCTCTCCGATATTACAGCGAATGGCCGGGTTCAAGGCGCTGCGGCACTGAAGACCAGATTCACGTTGCCGTAGTAGCGACCCGGCTTGTACCCGCCCGCGGGCACCTTCGGCTGGATCTGCAGGGCAAAGCGCCCGCCCGCGACAGCCTGCTCGCGCGAGAGCACTTCAAGGGGTTGCGGGTCGTGGCTCAACGTCTTGCCGTTGAAGCTGACGAGCAGGTAGATGTTTTGCTCATCGCGGCCGTTGGACAGATAGGGTTCGCTCTCCAGCCGCGCGTGGATGGCGCTGGTGTCGTGCTTGACGTCGAAGTTCTTGCGCAGCCCCTCCAGCGACCGGCTGTGGATGTTCCACGGCAAAACTTGCTCGCGATGAATCCAGTCCGACTCGGCCGGTATCACGTAGAAACCCAACGTCGGAATATCCACCGACACTTCGAATCGGTGCTCTTCGCGGGCGGCGAATGCCAGGGAACTCATCAGTGCCGCGACGCCTGTCGACAGGGCGATGGCCGAAAGCTTGATCATTTCAGGTACCTGTTACGTCCAAAAAAGCAGCGGGCAATAACGGCCACGCGTGTGTACCGGCGGTTATTGGCTGGCAATGCGCAAGGCCTTTTTCGATGCGCCCTCGACCAGGTTGAAGCGGTATTCCCGTCCCGGCTTCTTGTCGAATGCGAACTCTTTTCCCGCACGAATGTGGTGCTTGGTGGTGGGCTCGCACTCGTTTTCCTGCTTGATCGAGCAGTTGCGGAATTCGTCGACGACCACCGACGTGTTGCCGTTGTTGCGAATGCGATAAGTACTGGCGCCGTTGTCGATCTGGCTGTCGTACCGGCTGTTGTTGGGCCTGACGAAGAACACCGTGCCGAAGCCGGTCATGACGTTGACGCCGGCCGAGAGGTTCTTTTTGTAGTCCTCGCGCTCGTCGCTGGACACCGCGAATTCGTCTTCCTTTTCCGGCACCACCGGGATGAAGCGCACGCGAAAGTAACGCTCGGTGTCGCGCTCGCCCATGAACAACAGCCGCGTGCCCTGCATGCCATTGGCCGGAACGATCAGGCGTGCGGGGCTGGCCATCAGCCCGTCGCGCGATGTCGCGCCAGGGTCGCTTTTGACCGGTACTTCAGTGGCGTTGCCATCGGCGTCGTAGACGATTTCCAGAATGTTGACCTTGACGAAGGCCGTGCTGTCGCCGCTGTTGAACACGCGCTTGAGGTAGGTGCTTTTGTCGCCATCCAGATAGTCGTACACCGTTCCGACATTGATTTGCGGCCCGGCTTGAAGGCCCAGGGAAAATCCGCTCAAACCGATCAATAAAAACACACGCTTCATAACTTTTAGTCCTTGGTCATTGAACACACTGCCGGTACGACTGATCGATGCGTTGGCCATCAGATTTCCGAGTCCCAGATCACAATGACAATGCCGGTATAGGTGCCGGCAACACCGGGCCTCAGCATGGATTCCATGTACGATTGCTCAACTTCGAAATGCAGGGTTCCCGGTGCCCGGTCCACATAGAAGCCGGGCTTGAACTGCTGCTCATTCCCCGCACCGGTCCTCAATCGCAGGCGTCTCACGGGTTGGCCTGAGAGGTCGGTTATGCCATTAGGCAGGCTTACGCTGATGTGTAAGACGACTCGACGACCGTTATCCGCACTGTTCTCCAGTCCGCATTCGCCACCTATTCCGGGCCCGCATTGCATCAGTATCTTGAATCGCGTCGAGGCCGATATATTGAAAGTCTGGTCACGGAACAGTCGCACCGGCCGGCGTCCGGCTTGCAGCCAGCTTTGCCATCCGCCTTGCGGCTCCAATCGGATTTTGTTGCCACCTGGAGGGATATCGACCTTGAGGGTGTGCTGAACATCAAGCACAAAACTCAGGGTCAGATCGGAATCGTTGGGCACCATCACGTCGCCCATGTCAAAGTCACCGCCCGGCCCGATGCGATAAGTCAGGTCGCCGGTGTAGAGCCCTGAAGACATACCAAGCGGATTGGGCGTACGCAGTTCATAGGCGAAATCCAGGTACTCGTAGTACATGGTTGGAATCTTGAAACTGGCGGTTTTTACGCAGGTACCCTGAATCGGGGTTTTCCAGAAAAACTGGTAATAATCATCGGTGTACCAACCGACGCCGCTGTACTGACACGGTGACGGGGGGTTCACCCAGCTGCCATACGGGCCGCCCCACAAGGCCCGGTGCCCTTCAAGCGTATTGGGTGCACCTGTAAGGTTGGTGACCTTGTCGTCGAGCACGTACCGCGATCCAAATCCGGCAATGCGCATCTCGACCTGTTCCGCCTCACCGGTTTCGGCATTCGTAACTGTCAATGCACGCCATTGCGCCGGCACGGTGAACATCGAACTGTTGCGCTGCGAGTCATGGGGTTGCATGGCCCTTGCGGAATCGAAGCGTATGGGCAGGCGGATGCTGAAGGTCGCGTTCTGTTCGCACTGATCGGGATAGTCCGCGCAGTAACCGCTGACCGGGGTTTTGTTGATGAACGTATTACGTTGCGGGTTTGCCGGGTCAGGCCGGAACAACGCCCTGATCTCCTGATTGACCGCCTCGGCCGTAGGCGTCACAAACAGTGCCAACAAGCACAGCCACTGCGGTATACACGTCTTGAAATTAACCATTCAACTGGCCTCCTGGCGAATCAATGACGCATCCGCCAACGTATCCGGCGTGCACCGCAGATCACCGATCATCAACACGTTGTTTTCACTGCGGTGCTTGTCGGTATCGAGCCGGAACTGGCACAGCAACTGGTCGGCGTAACGCACTTCCAGCGTCGGTGAACCGGCGTTCATTTCCATCGAGAAGAAGCCATCGACTTCACTCACCCCACGACTGGCGTGGTTGATCACGTGGTGGCCCTTGAGCGGCCGGCCTTGTGGGTCGACCAGACGTCCGAGCACGGTCAGGGTTTTCATCACGTAGACCTTGCGGTACTCCACGCCGCCCTTGTTCAGGTGATAACGGGTGCGTGCCGGCTCGATGCTGGCCGCAGGCGCGTGATTGCCTTCGAAATCGAAGCTCACCGAGCTGTTCCTGTAGGCCGTCAGCGGTATGAAATTGCGCCCCGGACGCAATGCCGCGCTGCCGCCGCTGAGGTCGTCGGCGCGTAACGCGATGCCGTCGATATCAGACTCGACATCGACGATCATCCCGGCCCCTCGTCCTTGATGCTGACTGGTCAGGGCCATGCGCTGGCCACCGACGACCACGGTGCTGTCCAGGTTCAAGCCGCCGGTGAAGTTGTCGTTGAACGACGAGCGCTGGATAAAACCGTCGCCGTTGATCGCGTCGGTGCGAAAGTTCGCCAGGCTCGACAGGCCGACGCCGTAGGTGTCGGTCAGCGCGGTCACCGAGACGCTCTGCAGGATGTGGTCTTGCAGGTCTTTGCGATAACCGAGCGAGGCGTTGGTGTCGCGGCTGCCATCACGGGCGGTGCGGCTGCCGATGCTGCCGGAAACCTGCTGACCCGGCCCGCCGAGCGCCACGCTGATGCTCAGGTCGACCCCGCGATTGCGCGCGTCACCGCTGCTGTAACTGCCGGGACGATCGAACAGTGACAACCGCCAGTTGGCGTCGCTGCCCAGCAGCATCGTGCGCTGCGTCCAGCCCAGGTCGACGCCGACGCCTTCAACGTTGCCATCACTGTGGGAGACCCGCGCGTTGAGCGAACTCTTGCGGCTGATGCGGTGGTTCAGCGCCAGCGATGAATTGCTGGTCTCGCCGGTGAACACATTGCGTTGGCGCACGCGGGTGCCATCGGGCAGCGTGTCGTAGGTGTTGGTGGTGTCGAGCCAGCTGCGGTTGTGGCTCACCACCAGACTGCCGGAACCATAGTTGTAGAGCGCTTGCAGATCGGCGCCGGTGCCGTGGTCTTCGGTCTGGTACAGATTGGCATAGAGGCTGACGCTGTTGGCCAGGCTCCAGTCGATGGAACTGCCGTACTGCAGCGTGTTACGCACCTGACGTGCCGACAGCCCGAGGATTATCCGTGGATGCAGCAGGTAGTTGATCGCCGCGCCCGCGGTCGCATCGCCGCTGTACTGTTGATCCCAGTTGCTCAGCAGTTTGCTTTCCTGGCCGACGAACAGGTTGTAGCGCCAGCGCTCCTCAAAGTTGCGCCAGTTGGTCGGTTTGTAGATCAGCTCCTGAGTAGTCGAGGTGACCTGGCCGTCTTCTATCAAGCGCACTTCCACATCATAGATGCCGCCGGGCAACGGGCGGGTATCGAGGGTTTGCAAACCGGCGGGCACCGATTGGGTGTTGAGCAGCAGACCATCGCGATAAATCTCCACCGACGCCTGGCGATTGGCGGTGACATAGATCGGATAAACGCTGGGTTTGGGACTGTCTATCGCCAGGCTGTCGGAACTGCCGTACATCACGCCAACGGCGGTGTCGGGGCTGGTGCCGAACGAACGGGGCTGACGGGTCAGGCCTTCGGAATTGGGGGTGAAGTAGCCCAGGCGGAAAAAACTGCCTTGCAGTTCGCGCTGGGTGTAGAGCTCATGCACCGCGTGATAAGTCTTGTCATCCGGCCCGCCGAGACGCGCCAGTTGCATGTTGAATGTCTGGCTCCAGTTGCCCAGGCTGCCGCTGGCCTCCAGGCCATAGCGTCCGCCGAGGTTCTGATCCTGGCCGCCGTTGAGGTTGAGCTGGTTGCGCACCATCAGGCCGCTGCTGCCGCCTTCGGGCTGGTCGTAGAAACGTTTGGCCTCAGTGTCGCGCTCGGCATTTTCAGTGACGATCGACAGCAATGAGTTTTCCAGGTTGTAGTGCACCGCCAACATCTGCTCGGGGCATTGGCCGCTGCAGGTGCCCAAAGCCACGCCGGGTTTCAGAATGCTGGCCCAGGTGTCGCGTTCGCCAGCGCTGAAACGGCTGTCGCTAGTGTCGGTGAAATCGAGCAAGGTGACCCGGTCATCGCGGGACAACACGATCATCGCCTCGCCGAGGGGTTGTTGATCAAGCTCGACCCGCACGGCCAATGGCACATCGAAGAAATGTTCCTCGAAATCGGCCGGCAGACCCTTGGCCTGGGCCAGTAAACTTCGAGGCGTATTATCAACGGAAGTCGGCGCCGCAAATGCGCTGCTACATAACAGCAACGCAAGCGTTGCCGCGATGGGCGTCATCGGGAACATGAACAAATACTCTGATTACAAGGAAGTCAAAGCCCGGTCGGCAAACTTGATAGTTTGCCGACCGGTTACGTTACTTTGAGCAAGTAAACGCTTACCGTCGCAGTTGTTACTTATACGGAAGGTTCAACGACCAGCATGACGACACCGGTGTAATCACCCGCATCAGGTTTACCGCCCAGTGCACTGATCTTGAACGGCGCGCGATAGCGGACGTTGGATTCAGCTTCACCAACAACTTCCTGCGAAGTGGTGGTCAGGGTTTTACCGTTGAGCTCGACTTTCAAGTCGATGGTCTTGTTCCCGGCGATCAGTTTCGGTACGCCTTCCAGGCGGGCGTTCACCTTGCCGGCGGTGTGCAGCACATCAAAGTGCCCGTCGACGGTCTTCATGGAGTCAGTGCCCGGGTTGTAGCTCATGTCCTGATCTTTGTTGACCAGGTCCGCATCAACCGGCACCGCGTAGAAATCGTCGGATGGAACATGGGCCACAATGCTGATGGAGTGTTTGGCTTCGGTGGCGGCAAACGCCATCGAGGAACTCAGTGCCAAAACAGCCAGAGGAGCAGCGAACGCGATTTTCTTGAACATCTTTCAGTACCTGTCGTTTAAAAAAAGGATCTAAGTATTGAAAGTTTCGCTGAAGCAAAACAGTCACGAGCAGTGATGTTCCAGCGCAACTCTCAACGCCGAAAGATGATCGTTCAAACAATCTGGAAAGTAAGCAGGCAAGTTCCTCAAAGCGCGTAGCCAAAGGGCCACGACAGCAGCATGAAAAATACTTGAATATTTATAAAGTCACTGTTCGGCTGTCAGATTCAGACTACATAAAGCCAATACACAGGCCATTAAGGTCGACAACGACACAGTAACTTCTGTAGGAGGGATATTACAAAACCAATGTATTAAGGCGTAAATCGTCAATTTAGAGAGTTAACACTAATTTCAACTTGTTCGCGCGTGTTAAAAGCCTTTTTCGGAGCCGCAAAAACGCCATTTTCAGTGGCGGTTTCGCCTGGCGTGGTGATCAGCCGTTGGTCGGGGGGGCTTGCGGACCTCTTAAGATATATCTTAAGTTGTATCTAAACACGACGAAAGAGAACGCAAAAAATGAGAGACCATCATTCCCCCCACCGCGAACACGGCGACGGCCGTGATGGCTTCGAGAAACGCCCTGGCCGCGAACGCGGTGGGCGTGGCCCGCGAGTATTTGCCCCCGGCGACCTGAAACTGCTGCTGCTGGCGTTGATCGCCGAACAGCCGTGCCACGGCTACGACCTGATCCGCCAGATCGAAGGCATGTTCGACGGCGCCTACAGTCCCAGCCCCGGCGTGATCTACCCGACCCTGACGTTTCTTGAAGAAAGCGAATTGATTACCGGCGACGCCGAAGGCGGGAAAAAACGCTACAGCGTGACCGACGCCGGACGCCAGTCCCTGACCGAGCAAGCCGTCGCCCTAGAAGGTGTGCGGGTGCGCATCGATGTCAGCAAGCGTTCGTTACGCGGCCATGATCGCCCGGCCGAAATCCACGAGGCGGTGCACAACCTGCGCCATGCCCTGCAACTGCATCACGGCCGCTGGAGCCCGGAAGAAATCCAGCGCGTTGCGGCCCTGCTCAACGACACCGCCAAAGCCATCGTCGACGGCCCTGCCGTTCAACCCGTTCAGGAGAAAGCCGAATGACTGAAGTGATCGCGCAAACCATTCACCGTGTCATGCACGAAATCAAACGCCGTCGCCTGGAGGTGTTGCGCGTGGTCGACCTGACCCCGCGCATGCGCCGGATTACCCTGGGCGGGCCGGAGTTGGCGGGGTTCGTCAGCCTGGGTACGGACGATCACGTCAAACTGTTGTTCCCGCAGAACGCCGAGCAGGCTGCGGCACTGGAAACCCTGGTGTTGGGCGCCGGCAAGGACCACGGTCCGCTGCCCGAGATGCGCGACTACACGCCGCGCCGCTATGACCTGAACACCCTGGAACTGGACATCGACTTCGTGCTGCACGGCGACGGCCCGGCCTCGACCTGGGCCGAACAGGCCAAACCGGGGCAGTTCCTGCACATCGGCGGGCCGCGGGGCTCGATGATCGTGCCGGACATGTTCGACAGCTACTTGCTGATCGGTGACGAAACCGCCCTGCCCGCCATCGCCCGGCGGCTCGAAAGCCTGGCGGCCAACCGCCGTGCGCTGGTGATCGTGGAAGTGGAGAACGGCAAGGAGCAGCAAGTGCTGGAAAGCGCTGCCGAGGTCAATGTGATCTGGGTGCTGCGCGAAGGTGGCAAGGACAACCTGCTGACCACCGTGCGCCAGATCCAGGTGCCCGGCGGCAGCCTGTACGCGTGGGTGGCGACCGAGAGCAAGGTGTCGCGGCGGATTCGTCGGGTGTTGCTCGATGAGCATGGGCTGGATGATCAATTCGTCAAGGCGGTGGGTTACTGGCGGCTGGATGGCACTGACGAGGAGTGACAGGGTTACCCTGTGTGGCGAGGGGGCTTGCCCCCGTTGCGCTGCGCAGCAGTGCTAAAACCAGCAACGAGGTGTTTCTGAATCACCGTATGAGCAGATTTTACGACTGCTACGCAGCCGAACGGGGGTAAGCCCCCTCGCCACAAAAAGCACTCCACACCGCCTTATCCGCGGTTACATTCGAGCGCGCCACCGATCCAGCGCCACCACCCACAACGCAATCACCACAAACCCCAGCAACAATCCCCCGGCATTGATGAACACCTGTGGATAACCCAGTTTGTCCACGTCAATGAACGGGTACGGATAAGTCGCCAGCAAATGCCCGCGCAGCAACGAGTAAGCGAAGTACACCAACGGATAAATCACCCACAACGCGATATGCCCCCAGCGCACCAAGCCTTTCGGTACACAGAACCACCAATACCCCAGGAACAGCAGCGGCATGACGTCATGCATCAGCTCATCGGCCAGCCATTGCCAGCCTTCGGGATGCCATAGATGGCGAAGCAATACGCTGTACGCCAGGCCAACGACAGTGATGCTCACAGCAACGCCACTACTGACCCAGGGCTGTAAAAACCAGCGGCGTGCGGCGGACTCGCGGGACGTCAGTTCACAGGTCAGCACCGTCGCCACCAGGGTGTTGCTCAGCACAGTGAAATAGCTGAAAAAACTCATCAGCCCACCGATCAGGCTGGCCCCCAGGGTCCAGCGCGAATAGAAAATCAGGTACATCTGGATGCTCAATCCCGCCCAGCCGAGCATGGCAGCCACGACTACAAAACGGCGGCGCATCGCGCAAGGATCGACCATGTTCAGAGTGGTCGTTTGGTGCGCATCAACTTCACATACAGACGTTCGACCTTCTCCCGCGCCCACGGGGTTTTACGCAGGAACGTCAGGCTCGACTTGATGCTTGGGTCGCTCTTGAAGCAGCGGATATCGATGCGTTCGGCCAGCCCCGACCATTCGTAGTGTTCAACCAGGGCGTTGAGGATTTGCTCCAGCGTCACGCCGTGCAGCGGGTCGATGTTGTGTTCGGTCATGCCGGGCCTTCAAGCAGAGTAGGAATTGGAAGTCGCGCACCTTAGCCGAGGGTTTCGTCGGGTGGAAGCGATCTATCAAATGTAGGTGAATCTGTTGATGTAGGAGCGAGCTTGCTCGCGATGGACTCGAACGAAAACGCGTCAACCCAGAATGAACGCGTTATCGTTATCGACCATCGCGAGCAAGCTCGCACCTACAACTGTTACCGAATCCGAAAGGCTGCATGTCAGTAAAAGCCCTTTCTCTATTTGTAACAGATCATTATCCTTGCGCCCGCTTTAGCTGAAACGCTTCTGCTAGCCATTTCTTCCGTTTAATCCCCAGAAAAAGATCAAGAATTTCTTCTCTATGCCTGATTTCCAGCTTTCGAAAGACAGCGCTGTCTTCAAACCTGTTTCCTGCCGAAACACCTTGAACCTGATAGGCGGACTCACCGCTTTGGGCCTTGCCACTTGCGCTCACTCGGCTCCGGCCTTCGATAGCGATTCACCGTGGATGCTCGGCGACTGGAACGGCACTCGCAGCGAACTTGCGGAAAAAGGCTACAACTTCAAAGTCGATTACACCGGTGAAATGGGCAGCAATCTGCACGGCGGCTACGATCACGACCGCACCGCCCGCTACAGCGACCAGTTCGGCCTGGGCACCCATCTGGACTTGCAGAAAATCCTCGGCTGGGACGACGCCGAGTTCCAGCTGACCATCACCGAACGCAGCGGCAACAACATCAGCAACGACCGCATCAACGATCCGCGCGTCGGCGGCTTCACCTCGGCCCAGGAAGTCTGGGGCCGCGGCCAGACCTGGCGCCTGACGCAGATGTGGTATCAGCAGAAGTTCCTCGACGAAAAACTCGACATCAAGGTCGGCCGTTTCGGCGAAGGCGAAGACTTCAACAGCTTCCCTTGCGACTTCCAGAACCTGGCGTTCTGCGGCTCCCAGGTTGGCAACTGGGCGGGCGACATCTGGTACAACTGGCCGGTCAGCCAGTGGGCACTGCGGGTCAAATATCACCTGACGCCAGAGCTTTATGCACAGGTCGGCGCGTACGAGCAGAACCCGTCGAACCTGGATCGCGACAACGGCTTCAAGCTCAGCGGCAGCGGCACTCAGGGCGCGGTCCTGCCGGTGGAACTGGTGTGGACGCCGAAACTCAACGGCCTGCCGGGTGAATACCGCGCCGGTTACTACTACAGCAGCGCCAACGCCACCGACGTCTACAAGGACAGCAATGGCCAGCCTGCCGCCCTGAGTGGCGAAGCCTACCGCAGCGCCTCGAGCAAGCACGGCATGTGGCTGGGCCTCCAGCAGCAAGTCACCAGCCTGGCCAGCGATCATTCCCGCGGCCTGAGCCTGTTCGCCAACGGCACGATGCACGACAAGAAGACCAACGCCATCGACAACTACGTCCAGGCCGGTCTCGTCTACAAAGGTCTGTTCGACGCCCGGTCCAGGGACGACATCGGTTTTGCCATGGCCCGCGTCCACGTCAACCCGGCCTATCGCAAGAACGCCGAGGCGACCAACCAGGCCAATGTCGTTTTCGACTACGACAATCCGTCCTACCTGCCGCCCCAGAACACCGAATACAGCGCCGAACTCTATTACGGCGTGCACGTGACCAACTGGCTGACCGTGCGCCCGAACCTGCAATACATCCGCCATCCCGGCGGCGTGAACGAGGTCGACGACGCGCTGATTGGCGGGATCAAGGTCCAGTCGTCGTTCTAAAAAACACCGAAACCCCCTGTAGGAGCGACATGTGGCGAGGGGGCTTGCCCCCGTTCGGCTGCGAAGCAGTCGCAAAGCATTGCACTCGGTGTGCCTGACACGCCGCAGTTGCAGGTATTGGGGTCGCTTCGCAACCCAACGGGGGCAAGCCCCCTCGCCACAGAGCTCGCTCCTACAAGGACTACGTCAACCACACCGGTTTTATGAACCATGCCCGCGCCGGATCGTCATCTACAGTGAACTGGCGCAGGACTACTTGAAACATCACGGAGAATCACACTTATGAGCACTGATGGTGCCTTGGGTCGAAGCCGTCTGTTGCCGACCCTGCTCGGCATACTGCTTCTGCTAATGGGCCTGGCCATGCTGGCCGGGGGGATCAAGCTGAGCATGCTCGGCGGCTCGCTGTACTACCTGCTGGCCGGCATTGGCATTGTGCTGAGCGGCGTGTTGCTGATCGCCGCCCGCCGCGCGGCGCTGGGCCTGTACGCACTGGTGCTGTTCGCCAGTACTGTTTGGGCGCTGTGGGAAGTCGGCCTCGACTGGTGGCAACTGGTGCCGCGCCTGGCGCTGTGGTTCGCCCTCGGTGTGGTGATGCTGCTGCCGTGGTTCCGTCGTCCATTGCTGATCAACGGCCCTGCCCCTGTGGGCACTGGCGCCTTGAGCGTGGCCGTGGTCCTGGCCGGTGTCACCGCCGTGGCCAGCCAGTTCACCCACCCGGGCGAGACCTTGGGCGAACTGGGCCGCGACACCGCGGACATGACCAGCACCGCGCCGCAGATGCCCGAAGGTGACTGGCAGGCCTATGGCCGCAGCGAATTCGGCGACCGCTACTCGCCGCTCAAGCAGATCACCCCGGCCAACGTCGGCAAGCTGCAAGAAGCCTGGCGTATCCAGACCGGCGATCTGCCAACCGCCGATGACCCGGTGGAACTGACCAACGAAAACACCCCGCTCAAGGCCAACGGCATGCTCTATGCCTGCACCGCCCATAGCAAGGTGCTGGCGCTGGACCCGGACACCGGCAAGGAACTGTGGCGTTTCGACCCGCAGATCAAGAGCCCGGTGGGCTTCAAGGGCTTCGCCCACATGACCTGCCGCGGCGTGTCGTACTACGACGAAGCGGCCTACGCCCAGTCTGAAAACGCTGCCTCCGCCGTCATCTCTGAAGCCGGAAAAGCCGTCGCCCAGGCCTGCCCGCGTCGTCTGTACCTGCCAACCGCCGATGCACGCCTGATCGCACTCAACGCCGACACCGGCAAGGTCTGCGAAGGTTTCGGTAAAAACGGTGTGGTTGACCTGACCCAAGGCATCGGGCCGTTCACCCCCGGTGGCTACTACGCCACCTCGCCGGCTGCGATCACCCGTGACCTGGTGATCATGGGCGGCCACGTCACCGACAACGAGTCGACCAACGAGCCATCCGGCGTGATCCGTGCCTTTGACGTACACGACGGCCACCTGGTGTGGAACTGGGACAGCAACAATCCAGACGCGACCGAACCGCTGCCAGAAGGCGAACACTACAGCCGCAACTCGGCGAACATGTGGTCGCTGGCCAGCGTCGACGAAAAACTCGGCATGGTCTACCTGCCACTGGGCAACCAGACCCCTGACCAGTGGGGCGCAGACCGCACCCCGGGCGCCGAGAAGTTCAGTGCCGGCCTGGTCGCGCTGGACCTGGCTACCGGCAAGGTGCGCTGGAACTACCAGTTCACTCACCATGACCTGTGGGACATGGACGTCGGCAGCCAGCCAACCCTGCTGGACATGAAAACCGCCGACGGCGTGAAACCTGCGCTGATCGCCCCGACCAAACAGGGCAGCCTGTATGTCCTCGACCGTCGTGACGGCACGCCGATCATCCCGATCAAGGAAATCCCGGTTCCGCAAGGCGCCGTGAAAGGTGACCACACCGCACCGACACAGGCCCGTTCGGACCTGAACCTGCTGGCCCCGGAACTCACCGAAAAAGCCATGTGGGGTGCCAGCCCGTTCGACCAGATGCTGTGCCGTATCCAGTTCAAGGAGTTGCGCTACGAAGGCCAGTACACCCCTCCGTCGGAACAAGGCAGCCTGATCTATCCGGGTAACGTCGGCGTCTTCAACTGGGGCGGCGTTTCGGTCGACCCGGTTCGCCAGATGCTGTTCACCAGCCCGAACTACATGGCCTTCGTCTCGAAAATGGTGCCTCGCGCCGAAGTCGCGGCCGACAGCAAACGCGAAAGCGAAACAGCGGGTGTGCAACCGAACACCGGCGCACCTTATGCGGTGATCATGCACCCGTTCATGTCGCCGCTCGGCGTACCGTGCCAGGCGCCGGCCTGGGGCTACGTGGCCGGCATCGACCTGACCACAGGCAAAGTCGTGTGGAAACGCAAGAACGGCACCAGCCGCGACAGCTCGCCATTGCCTATCGGCCTGCCACTCGGCGTGCCAAGCATGGGCGGCTCGATAGTCACCGCCGGCGGCGTCGGCTTCCTCAGCGGCACGCTGGATCAGTACCTGCGCGCCTATGACGTCAATACCGGCAAGGAGCTTTGGAAATCGCGCCTGCCGGCTGGCGGTCAGGCTACGCCGATGACCTACACCGGCAAGGACGGCAAGCAGTACGTGCTGTTGGTCGTCGGTGGCCACGGCTCACTGGGCACCAAAATGGGTGACTATGTGATTGCGTACAAACTGTCCGAGTAAGTTTTAGCGGCAGTAAAACGAAAGGCGATGCCCGTGAGGACGTCGCCTTTTTTGTGGCCGCAGATTTCAAATCACCCCCGACCCCCTGTGGGAGCGAGCTTGCTCGCGATAGCGGTCTGACAGTCACTTCAAGGGTGTCTGTCATGCCCCCATCGCGAGCAAGCTCGCTCCCACAGGGGATAGTGTCGCCGCAAAATCCAGCTAACCTGTCTCTGCGCTGAACACGCCTTCGAAACACGGCGTTGCAGAAAATGACCGTTGAAACCACCGCCAACCTGCCCCATCTAAGACCCATACCCATTGTGCAGGTGCCCCCATGAGCGACCAGCAAGAATTCCCCGAAGACCCGAGCGAATACGCCGATCCACAAAGCGCTCCACAGCACAAACCCGGCAAAGGCCTGGCCCTGCCCGGCCAGAACCTGCCGGACAAGGTCTACATCATCCCGATCCACAACCGGCCATTCTTCCCGGCCCAGGTCCTGCCGGTCATCGTCAACGAAGAGCCGTGGGCCGAGACCCTCGACCTGGTGGCCAAGTCTGAACACCACTCCCTGGCCCTGTTCTACATGGACAGCCCCCAGGAAGATCCGCGCCACTTCGACACCTCGGCCCTGCCGCTCTACGGCACCCTGGTCAAGGTGCACCACGCCAGCCGCGAAAACGGCAAACTGCAATTCGTCGCCCAGGGCCTGACCCGTGTGCGTCTGAAAACCTGGCTCAAGCACCATCGCCCTCCGTATCTGGTGGAAGTCGAATACCCGCACCAGCCCACCGAGCCGACCGACGAGGTCAAGGCCTACGGCATGGCGCTGATCAATGCGATCAAGGAACTGCTGCCGCTCAACCCGCTGTACAGCGAAGAGTTGAAGAACTACCTCAACCGCTTCAGCCCCAACGACCCGTCGCCGCTGACCGACTTCGCCGCCGCCCTCACTTCGGCCACCGGTAGTGAGCTGCAGGAAGTGCTCGACTGCGTGCCGATGCTCAAGCGCATGGAAAAAGTCCTGCCGATGCTGCGCAAGGAAGTCGAGGTCGCGCGCCTGCAAAAAGAGATTTCCGCCGAAGTTAACCGCAAGATCGGTGAACATCAGCGTGAATTCTTCCTCAAGGAGCAACTCAAGGTCATACAGCAGGAGCTGGGCCTGACCAAGGACGACCGTAGCGCCGACCTCGAACAGTTCGAGCAGCGGCTGGTGGGCAAAGTCCTGCCGGCGCAGGTGCAGAAACGCCTCGAAGAGGAAATGAACAAGCTGTCGATCCTCGAGACCGGCTCGCCGGAGTATGCGGTCACCCGCAATTACATCGACTGGGCGACCTCGGTGCCGTGGGGCGTGTACGGCGAGGACAAACTCGACCTCAAGCATGCGCGCAAGGTGCTGGACAAACACCACGCCGGCCTCGACGACATCAAGGACCGCATCCTCGAATTCCTCGCAGTCGGCGCCTACAAAGGCGAGATCAGCGGCTCCATCGTGTTGCTGGTCGGCCCGCCGGGCGTGGGCAAGACCAGCGTCGGCAAATCCATCGCCGAATCCCTGGGCCGGCCGTTCTACCGCTTCAGCCTTGGCGGCATGCGCGACGAAGCCGAGATCAAGGGCCACCGCCGCACCTACATCGGTGCGCAACCGGGCAAACTGGTGCAGGCGCTCAAAGACGTCGAAGTGATGAACCCGGTGATCATGCTCGACGAGATCGACAAGATGGGTCAGAGCTACCAGGGCGACCCGGCTTCGGCCTTGCTGGAAACCCTCGATCCGGAACAGAACGTCGAATTCCTCGACCACTATCTGGACCTGCGGATGGACCTGTCGAAGGTGTTGTTCGTGTGCACCGCCAACACCCTGGACTCGATCCCCGGCCCGTTGCTCGACCGCATGGAAGTGATTCGCCTGTCGGGCTACATCACCGAAGAAAAAGTCGCCATCGCCAAGCGTCACCTGTGGCCCAAGCAGCTTGAGAAAGCCGGCGTGTCCAAGGGCAGCCTGAGCATCAGCGACAGCGCGCTCAAGGCGCTGGTCGACGGCTATGCCCGTGAAGCCGGCGTGCGCCAGCTGGAAAAAAACCTCGGCAAACTGGTGCGCAAAGCGGTGATGAAACTGCTCGACGAACCGAAAGCGGTGATCAAGCTCGGCCCGAAAGATCTCGAAGCGTCGCTCGGCAAACCGGTGTTCCGCAACGAGCAGGTGCTGGCGGGGGTCGGCGTGATCACCGGCCTTGCCTGGACCAGCATGGGCGGCGCGACCCTGCCGATCGAAGCCACGCGTATCCACACCCTCAACCGTGGGTTCAAGCTCACCGGGCAGTTGGGGGATGTGATGAAAGAATCGGCGGAGATCGCCTACAGCTACGTCAGTTCGCACCTGAAGTCCTATGGCGGCGATCCGAAGTTCTTCGACGAAGCCTTCGTGCACCTGCACGTACCGGAAGGCGCCACGCCGAAGGACGGCCCGAGCGCCGGCGTGACCATGGCCAGCGCCCTGCTGTCGCTGGCACGCAACCAGCCACCGAAAAAAGGCGTGGCCATGACCGGTGAGCTGACGTTGACCGGGCATGTACTGCCGATTGGCGGGGTTCGCGAGAAGGTGATTGCAGCGCGGCGGCAGAAGATTTTCGAGCTGATCCTGCCGGAGGCCAACCGGGGTAATTTCGAGGAACTGCCGGAGTACCTGAAGGAGGGGATTACCGTGCACTTTGCCAAGCGCTTTGCGGATGTGGCAAAAGTATTGTTCTGATAAAACTGTGCAGTATCAAAAAGGCCAGGTTCATAACCTGGTCTTTTTTAATCCAGCTTCAGCAATGAATTCGACATGCCTTTCCATCAAGTTGAAACCTGTTAGTTCAGACAGTACTTCCAGGCATTCCCACTCTATACATTCAGGGCTCAAATCATTTGTGCGTAAAGCACGCAGGAGAGCTCCATGGAAATCAACCAGCGAAGACGCCTTGTCAATGAGCATATCAATCACAACATGCTG
Organism: Pseudomonas sp. QLc11A; assembly: GCF_052112305.1. Classification (NCBI taxonomy): domain Bacteria; kingdom Pseudomonadati; phylum Pseudomonadota; class Gammaproteobacteria; order Pseudomonadales; family Pseudomonadaceae; genus Pseudomonas; species Pseudomonas sp. QLc11A. The sequence goes on along the minus strand of NZ_JAVAJJ010000005.1, from coordinate 83,337 downwards.
TTTCGCCGCTGCTGCCCAAAAAACCACTTGAATGCCACTCTGGAGAACCGTGAAGACTTCCACTCCGAAGAGTTTTACGCCAGCGTCGGAAACAGGGAAATCATCGCCATTTTCAAGACCGGTGCACACAACACCCCACTCGACCGTGCCTTTGACATTTACATGCCAAAAGACATCGAGACGGGCATCTATCCACTGAATACCCCTGGCCAATTGATAGAAATCGCTTATACCGAGAACTTTCCGGCCTATACCTCTCACTGGGCATTCGAGGGTGTCATTGACTTGATTGTGAGCGATGACAAACAACAATACTCTGGCAAAACCGTTATGAAGTTCAAAACTCGACAGGGTGTTGTATTTACATCCGAAAGCCAATTCTGTTTTTCTCTTTCGGTCTAACGGCACAGCACTAACCCGTTAATATAATTAGCGGGTTCGCCTACAAAATTATCCTCTTCCTCATGTAGACGTCCCCTCGTAATAGCGTCAGCCCTACCCTCCCCATGCGTGTGATCGTCACACTTTGTCTCATCTTCAGTTATGCTCGCCGTTCGTCGCCAACGCCGGAGCCACTGATCTCATGTCCCCCACTCGCCTGTTTGTCCCCCTCGCCCTCGCCTTGCTGGCCGCGTGCGCCACGCAACCTGCACACAACGTGACCGTGGAAAAACAGAGCGAATGCCCGGTGCAGCTCAGCAACGGACAAAACCTGATCCTGACCCTGCCGAGCAATCCGACCACGGGTTATCGCTGGGCGATCCAGGATTCGGCCGGCGGCGTACTGCACGCCTTGGGGCCAGAGGTGTATCGAAATCCGGAAGATGCCGGCATCGTCGGTTCGGCCGGGGTTTCGACCTGGCGCTTCCAGGCTTTTGCGACCGGCACGGGACGTCTGCGCCTGACCTCGCAACAGCCATGGGCGCCGGAAGTGCTGCCAGTGGACTCGTTCGACTGCGCGATTTCGGTTAACTGACCGTGGGCTGGCTGATTCTGGCGCTGATGGGCGCAGTGACCTTTCTTTATGGCCTGAGCGTGCATGCCTCGATGCTGTGCCTGCTGGTCAAGCCGCTGCCGGTGCTGGCCTTGCTCGGCTGGCTGCACGACGCACCACCCGGCGAGTACCGGCGCTGGATCAGCCTGGGCCTGATTTTCTCCTTGCTCGGCGACGTGTTGCTGGCGTGGCCGGGGGATTTGTTCGTGTTCGGCCTCGGCGCATTTCTGGTCGCCCACCTGGCGTATCTGAAAGCCTACTTGAGCGATTGCCGGCGCCTGGCTCTTTTACCCCTGATCATCGCCCTCGGCGTTGGTGCGGTGCTGTTGGGGATTCTGATTTCTCATGGACTGGGGCCACTACTGGTTCCGGTGATCGTCTACGGCCTGGCGATCAGCACCATGCTCTGGCGCGCGCTGGCGCGGCTTGGCAGTGATGTGCCCAAGCGTTCGGCCTTGCTGGCTGCCGGTGGTGCGGTGGCCTTTGTGTTTTCGGACAGTGTGATTGGCATCAGCCGTTTTGTGGTGCCGTTCGATGCGGCGCCCTATGTGATCATCCTCAGCTATTGGCTGGGGCAATGGGGTATCACGGCATCGGCGTTCACCCAAAGATCACGCTGAACCCTGTGGCGAGGGAGCTTGCTCCCGTTGGGCGGCGCAGCCGTCGTAAACCCTGTTAGTCGGGTGTATCTGTGATTACCCGGTTGCATGGTTTTGGGACTGCTTCGCAGTCCAACGGGGGCAAGCCCCCTCGCCACAAGAGCACTCTCGGCTTTCGAACTGCATCAACCCACCCGCTTTATCAGACAACCCGCGCATCCCCGCGCCAACTTGGCTAAAATGCCGGCCTTTTCACCGATACTGCTGGAACCGCCGTGAGCAAAGAACCCGATCGCCTTTTCGCCCAGCCTTTGGCCCAGGTGCCTGACTTCGCCTTCAACGAGGACGTGGTGCGGGTGTTCCCGGACATGATCAAGCGCTCGGTGCCGGGCTATCCGACCATTGTCGAAAACCTCGGCGTGCTCGCCGCGCAGTTCGCCCAACCGGGCAGCGTGCTCTACGACCTGGGCTCGTCGCTGGGTGCCGTGACCCAGGCCCTGCGCCGGCATGTGCGCACCGACGGTTGCCGGGTGATCGCTGTGGATAACTCGGCAGCCATGGTCGAGCGCTGCCGCGAATACCTCAATGGCCAGGACTCGATGTTCCAGGAGTTGCTGCCGGTCGAGGTGATCGAGGGCGACATCCTGGCGCTGAAATTCCAGCCGGCCTCGGTGGTAGCGCTGAACTTCACCCTGCAATTCATCGCCCCGGACCAACGCACCGCGCTGTTGACGCGCATCCGTCAGTCGCTGTTGCCCGGCGGTGCCCTGATCCTCTCGGAAAAACTGCGCTTCGAAGACGAGCAGGAACACGCGTTGCTCACCGACCTGCACATCGCCTTCAAACGCGCCAACGGCTACAGCGAGCTGGAAATCGCCCAGAAGCGCAGCGCCATCGAAAACGTCATGAAGCCCGACAGCCTCGAAGAACACCGCGAGCGCCTGTTGGCCGCCGGGTTCTCGAAAGTCGTGCCATGGTTCCAGTGTCTTAACTTTGCCTCGTTGATTGCCCTGCCATGATTGATCTGTCTCCCCTCGCCCGCCGTCTGGCCGGCACGCCGCTGGCCGAATGGGCCAACACCCTGCAGGCGCAACTCGACAAGAAAATGGAAAAGGGCCATGGCGACCTGGAGCGCTGGCAAAGCGCGCTGGACGCCCTGCCAAAGATCCAGCCGAGCGAAGTCGATTTGCTCAACGGCCTGAAGCTGGACACCGATTGCGACGATGAAACCCGCGCGCAAATGCGTTCCGCCTTGATGGGCCTGTCGCCGTGGCGCAAGGGGCCGTTCGACCTGTTCGGCGTGCACGTCGACACCGAATGGCGCTCGGACTGGAAGTGGTCGCGGGTCGCCCCGCATCTGGACCTTGCGGGCAAGCGCATCCTCGATGTCGGCTGCGGCAACGGCTATTACATGTGGCGCATGCTCGGCGCCGGTGCCGACAGCGTGATCGGTGTCGACCCGAACTGGCTGTTCTTCTGCCAATTCCAGGCGGTGCAGCGCTACCTGTCCGAGCCGAACGCCTGGCACCTGCCCTTCCCGTTCGAAGACCTGCCGCCGAACCTCGAAGGCTTCGACACAGTATTTTCCATGGGCGTGTTCTACCACCGCCGCTCGCCCATCGAGCATTTGCTGGCGCTGAAGGATTGTCTGGTCAAGGGCGGTGAGCTGGTGCTGGAAACGCTGGTGGTCGAAGGCGACAAGCACCAGGTACTGGTGCCGGAAGACCGCTACGCGCAGATGCGCAACGTATGGTTCCTGCCGTCGGTGCCGGCGCTGGAATTGTGGCTGCGACGTGCCGGGTTCAGCGATGTGAGGTGCGTGGATGTGAGCACCACCACCGTCGAGGAACAGCGCGGGACGGAGTGGATGAAGTACCAGTCGCTGAGCGATTTCCTCGATCCGGAAGATCACGGCAAGACCGTTGAAGGGCTGCCGGCGCCGATGCGGGCGGTGATTGTGGCGAAGAAGTAACCGATCTCTCCCAGACAATGCAAAAACCTGTGGGAGCTGGCTTGCCAGCGATAGCGGTGGTTCAGTCGACATCAATGTTTGATGTACCGACGCCATCGCTGGCAAGCCAGCTCCCACAGGGAATGGTGGCGTGGTTCAGAGGGCGGGCTTTGCCCGTCGAGCCTTGAAGAATTCGCTGAGCACCGCCCCGCACTCCTCCGCCAACACCCCACCCTCATGCAACACCCGGTGATTCAAAAAGCCCTGGGTAAAGAATTGCCCCTGGCTCTGCACAATCCCCGCCTTGGGCTCCAGCGCGCCATACACCACCCGCGTTATCCGCGAATGCACGATCAGCCCGGCGCACATGCTGCACGGCTCCAGCGTCACATACAGCGTACTGCCGGGCAGGCGATAGTTGCTGACGGCCTCGGCGGCGGCGCGAATCGCGACCATCTCGGCGTGGGCACTGGGATCGCTGGTGCTGATCGGGCAATTGAAGCCACGCCCGATGATTTCACCGTCCTGCACCAGCACCGCGCCCACCGGCACTTCGCCCAGGGCTGCGCCTTGGGCGGCCAGGGCCAGGGCTTCACGCATGAATTCGCGATCACGGCTGCGGTCGATGATGGCGGCGGGACGAATCTGACGCATCACGCCACCTCGATGGCGGCCATCAGGCCGGTTTCCATGTGATCGATCACATGGCAGTGGAACATCCAGACCCCGGGGTTATCCGCCACCAGCGCCACTTGCGCGCGCTCGTTCTTGCCCAGCAGATAAGTGTCGGTGAAGTACGGAATCACTTTGTGCCGGTTCGAGGCGATGACCTTGAAGCTCATGCCGTGCAGGTGAATCGGGTGCTGATACTGGGTCATGTTCTTCAATTCGAAAATGTAGCTCTTGCCCTTTTCCAGCTTGGCAATCGGGCGGTCGGCGCAGGTCTTGTCGGTGATGTCCCAGGCCTTGCCGTTGATCTGCCACAGGCTCGGCGGCTTGCCGTTGTCGACGTTGACCGACACCGAGCCGACCCACTCGAAATTGAAGTTGAGTTTCACGGCATTGGCCAGGTCCGGCTCGGCAATCGGGTTGGCCGGCAGTGCCGGCGGCCATTGGCTTGGTGCGTCGGTATTGGCCACTGAACGCAAGGTACCCAGGCGCACCGGGCCGTTGCGCAAGGACAATTCTTCACCGGCCGCAGGCGCCTTGATCGCAAGACAAATGCGCATGCCGGGGCCGAGCCAGTATTCCTTGCCCAGCGGGCGCGGTTCGACGGGGTTGCCGTCGAGCGCATAGATCTGCGCTTCGACGCCGGGAATATTCAGGCGATAGGTCAGGGTGTTATCGAGATTGAGAATGCGCACCCGGGTGATCTGCCCGGCCGGCAAGTCGATCACCGCCTGCGGCACACCGTTGATGGTCGCCAGGCGTCCCGCCGTGCCGCCACGGGCCGCTTCCCGGGGAATGCTGAACTCGACGAAATTGCCGACCTCGTCGACATGCCAGCTCTTGAGGCTCAAGGTCTTTTCGTACTTGAAACCGGTGGGCTCGCGCTCTTCGATGATCAGCGGGCCCACCAGGCCACGGCCGAGCTCTTCGCTGCTGTTCACATGCGGGTGGTACCAGTAGCTGCCGGCATCCGGTACGCGGAATTTGTAGTCGAAGTACTCGCCCGGCAGCACCGGCAATTGCGAGACGTAGGGTACGCCGTCCATTTCCAGCGGCAGGCGGATGCCGTGCCAGTGAATGGTGGTCGCCACCGGCAAGTGATTGATGAAGCGCACCCGCAGCCATTCACCCTGGCGCACCCGCAACTCGGTGCCCGGCGCCGACGGGCCAAAGGCCCAGGCCTGGGTCTTGTGCCCGGCCACCAACTCCACGTCCAACGGCGCCGCAATCAGCTCATAGTCGTGACCGGCATCCGCATCGGCCATCTTGCCCAGCCAGTAGCGCGACGCACCACCGGCTCCCACGCCAACGACAACAAGACCGGCCAGGCCACCGAGTATTTGGCGACGGGTAAAGGACATGAACTCAACTACCTCACAAATCAACGACAGGCCAGCGACCCGGAAAAGGCGAATACGATACACCTGCAACTGCGAAACAGTAAGGGCGATACAGTGACGCATGCCGGATCGCCCATGCATATAACTATGTAGTACACCTCCTCTGAACGAACGGGTCATGCTCAATACTCGTTTCTCAAGGAGTGAGACTGCATGAATCCGAATCAAAACCGGCCCCTGCCCAATGCAGACGACAAGGCCGCCCTCAAGGCCATCGCCACCCGCATCATCAAGACCTGCCCCAGCCTGCAAGACACCGCTCATGACGTCGCCCTTAACCTGCTGAAGAAGTACGGCATCACCGGCCTCGATCCGGACCGGGTGTATTTCCACCGCTTCGACGCGTCGCAAAGCAGCTCGAAGGCCTTCTCCGGATGGGAGCATGTCAACGCCACCCCGACGTCGTCCATGACCCTGACCCAACTGGTGATCCACCGCTTCCGCGCCGCCGATCAGGACAATGCCGATCTGCTGGATGTGTATGCGGGTTTCTATACCGTTGGACCGCGCACCGGGACTTTCAATGAAACCAACGAAGTGCGCCTGCACGGCAACGACGTGCTGACAGACTTCTGGAGCATCGACTTCAGCGCGGTCTACAACGAACGGCTGACGAGCTTCTGGAGCGAATCCGGCGCCGACTTCCGTACCCTGGCCAAGTGCAATTTTCTCATCAACGCCTTGCGGGCCCGCGACCGTAGAAAGCTCAGTGACGCGGACTTCAATGTCGCCGTCACGGCCGTCATGGGCCCCATCACCTGGCCGGTCAGCCTGCAGATGTTGCAAACGCAATACCCCGATACGCATGCCCAGGTACGAATGCTGGATGTGGCCGGCTACCTGTCGAACAACATTGTGCGCATCAAGGCGCCCAAAGGCCGGCAGATTCTCTACCTTCCCGGAGAGGCCGAAGCCTTCAAGGTGCTGGAAACCGAAACGGACATGCACTTCTGGGTGTTGCTGCAAATGAATGACGAGGCGCGACGCCAGGCATTCATGGCGCACTTTTCCATGGCCGATCGCCAGGACATCGCTGATAACCTCACGGACCTGATGAACCGCTTGGTGGGCAGCTGGAGTGTGTACGACCATCAGTTGATCAATCAGGAAAACCGCGGCGTTGACGGTGACGTTTTCAGTTGGTTGCGAGACTCGAGCAAGGCTGCGATGTCCGCCGAGGCCGCGCTGTCACTGACCTCCAATGGCGATCTGCGGGAAAAACTGTGGATCGGTTACCTCAGCGCCGGCGTGAAAGTGTTCGGTCCGATGGCGGTCGTCGGCTGGCCGGTCGCACTGCCGGTGATCGGCGCCAGCATCGCCAACATGGGGTTGAACATCGATCAGGCGGTCAACGGCAAAACCGCCGAGGAACGCAAGGCCGGTGTGCTTGGCGCGGTGCTCAGCGGTATCGACATAGTGTTCAACCTGCTCGTCCTCAAAGGTCCCGGTTCGCTGGAAGAAGCCGGCCCCGAAATCGACGCCGCCGAGGCGAAGGAAATGGCTGAGCTGAAGGAGACGACACCACCGCCCAAAGCCCCCAAACCTGCACCGACCGAGGTGGCCGTTGGAACACCGGATAATGCCGGACCTACGGTGAAGGTGCCGGAATCCTTCAAGATCAAGGTATCGCTCAGTGACGACACACTGGTTCACCAACCGGGCAAGTTTCAAGGCACCTATCAGCTTGCTTCCAACCCTTCGTCCGCGATAAAGCTCAACGACAGCGCGTACTTCGTGCGCTATGAATCCGATATCAATGGCCGTGGCACCTGGGCCATCATCGACCCGGCCAACCCCCATGCATTCTCTGGTTCGATCCCCGTGCGTTTAAATGCTGCTGGCACCTGGGAAATCACCCCGCGCCTGGGACTGAGGGGCGGCATGATCGTACCGCCGGCTTCCAGCACTGGTGCGACAAGCGAGCCCGTCATCGAAGAATGGGCGCGTACACCGGGCATTCATGTGCCCGGCCTCGAAGACCCGCAAATGAGGGCCTGGGCACTCGGTGGACCCGATGTACGTAATTTGTACAGACGTTTACGGAGCATGGGCAGCATAGATGCACGTAGCGAGCTTGGGATCGAAGCAGAACTCACCGAGTCCTTGAGCGAGTTCCAGCTGGATCAGGAAGAGCCACGCAATGAATTGATCAGCGATGCAAACGCCTACTACGAGCTCAATCCCCCGCCCCCTCGCCTTCCAGTCCCTGCACGGGTGTTAAACACATCGACCGAACTGCTCGACGTCGCATTCGCGGAAAAACCGGGACTGATCGTTGGCGAGAGCCGCGGCAGTGTCGGCAGTAAGCAGTTCCTGATCGAAAACATGCCCGCCCTGGCCCGCCGCGGCGTGAAGACGTTGTACTTGCAGGAACTGCTGGCCAACGTCAATCAGCTCGATCTGGACACTTTTGCCAGGACCGGCGAAATGCCCGAAGAGCTGGAGAACTACCTGAGAAAACTCGACTTCAAGGCCGGCAACGATCCCGAGGGCAGATTCAACCTGCTGGCGCTGGTGAGGTCTGCCAACGCCCAGCGTGTGCGGGTGCAGGCCATCGATATGACAACGACCTACAACATCAACGAAGACTCGTTTTCCCGGCATCCGGACAGCCAAATGGCAAGGAGTTACTTTGCTGGCGAGGTCATTCAGCTCAATGAAGAATTGAAGGGGCCCGCCAAATGGATTGCCTTGGTCGATCAGGAGCACATGACCAGTTTCAGAGGCTATCAAGGCATCAGTGAACAGACTGACGCCTTGAGTGTACGAATCGAAGACGTGACACCGGGTCAGGCACTGCCCATTGGTTCCGATCCGGGATTAGCGGTGGAATATGCAGACTATCCGGGCTCGCCTGTCGAGGAGGAAGGGTCCGGCATCACTGGCTTCGACCACATCCGAGACAGCATCCAAGGCGACTGGCGTGTACAAATGCAAACCCCGTGGGCCTACCGGACGCCACAAGAGCTGCGAACGCTGTTACCGGAACCGGGGATGTTCACCTTTCAGCGCTACAGAAGCAGCCTGTTGGTGGTCTATCGCAATGCCGAGAACCGAATGGCCGACACTGTGATCAGAATGACACCCGGTGGCAGGATCAACCTGGATACTCCGCTTGGGCCGGCCTATGACTCCATGACAGTGGATAACCTGGGGGAACTGAAACAGGCACTGATTGAAAATGGCATGCAACCGATGGGTTGGCCGCCAGTGGCTGGAGAGGCCGAGGGTGCGGCATCGGAGCTCGAGGAGCTTGCCCGGGTACGACCTGAAGTCCAGCGGCCGAGCATACCCCAGCACTGGCAAGCCAACGAATTGCTGGAAGGGATAACACCCGAAACAACGCCCGGGAAATTCCAGGGTATCTATCGACTCGATTCCGAGCCCTCGACGGCCATCATGGTGAACGAGACTCCCTTCTACGTTCGCTTTCAAAACGATGGCGCCGGATCCGGGCACTGGGCCGTAGTTGATCCGCAGCGACCATCAACGTTCGTCGGCTCGATTCCAGTAAGACTGAATGCCGAAGGTGAGTGGGAAACGATGCCACGATATGGACTCAAGGGTGGCGGTAACGACCTGGAAGGAGTGTCGCTACGCAAACCCGCCACAAAATACGACGCACCTGCCAGATACAGCCTCAGGAAACTGGCGATGGGCAAACCGGAGACCCATGTCAAAGTCAGCCGTTTGCCCGACGGCACAATGAAAGGGATAACCACCTACGACGAATACGTCGCCGCCCCTCGTGCCGAGTTGTCACGGGACGCTCGAAGCTTCTTTGCCCGCAGCGGTTTCTCCACCTCCCTGCCTACCCGCCCGGCCATCCCCGCCGTCACGCCCTCGACCACCGCCACAGAACTGATCGGGCAGGCGCTGGATGCAGCAAATGGCCTGGTCATCGGTGAGAGTCAGGATCGCATTGCCAGTATGCGTTTTCTCATCGAGAACATGCCGACACTCGCCAGACAGGGGGTCAAAACACTGTATTTCCATCGCCTGCTCAACGATTTCAGTCAACTGGACTTGAACACATTCTTCAGCACCGGGGAAATGTCCGATGACCTGGAGGAAACGCTGCAACAACTGCAAAGCGACCCGTCAGGGCGATATACGCCGCTTGAAGTGGTCAGGGCTGCGCGACTCAACGGCATTCGGGTTCAGGCGACGGACTGTCTGGCGAGCTATCGCTATCCCACCTCGCCACTGCCCGACATGCATGAGCAAGCCATAAAGAACTACCTCACCCACACGATCATGCAGGCCAACGAATCCCTCAATGGCGCAGGTAAATGGGTGGTACTGACCGACCAGGAAAACATCAATACCTTTCGCGGTATGGCCGGCATCAGTGAAATACAGGGCGGTATCGGCTTGCGCATCGAAGAAGTGTTGCCCGAACAACGCCTGCTGATCGAGACAGACCGGGGCATCGAAGTGGGACGGGGCTTCACCACGCAACCGGACCATGTCAGTGGCGAATACGATACGTTGTACGCCGACCTGAGCCTGCAGATGCCGCTACCGCTGCTCGAGCGAACACCGGCGGAACTCAATCGGCTGCTGTTCCGGCAAGGCATGTTCACCTTCGAGAAGGTCGATGGAACCTGGACCTTGATTCATCGCGGCAGAGACCGCCAGATTGCGCGAACGCTGGTCGAGCGTACGGTTGACGGCAAATACCTGATCAATCGCCCGACATGGACTGATGTGCATCAGGTGCCATACGCCAGTATCGTCGAACTGTCCTGGGCCCTGAGCCGCATGGGCATGGACCTCGAAGGGCGTCTGCCTCTGTAGTTCGTGCCTGTTTCTGCCACGCCTGCATGCAAGAAGCCCCCGGTCTCGCAACCGGGGGCTTCCTTTACCGCTATCGTTTTGAGCCCGGGTTCACAGGCTCAAATACGATCATTCCCACTCAATGGTCGCCGGCGGCTTGCTCGACACGTCGTAGGTGACGCGAGAGATGCCTTCGATTTCATTGATGATGCGGCCGGATACGGTTTCCAGCAGTTCGTAAGGCAGGTGCGCCCAACGCGCGGTCATGAAGTCGATGGTTTCCACGGCACGCAGGGCCACGACCCAGGCGTAACGACGGCCATCGCCGACCACGCCAACCGATTTCACCGGCTGGAACACCACGAAGGCCTGGCTGACCTTGTGGTACCAGTCGGCCTTGCGCAGTTCTTCGATGAAGATGTGGTCGGCACGACGCAGCAGGTCGGCGTATTCCTTCTTCACTTCCCCGAGGATGCGCACGCCCAGGCCCGGACCCGGGAACGGGTGACGGTAGACCATGTCGTACGGCAGGCCCAGCTCCAGGCCCAGACGACGGACTTCGTCCTTGAACAGTTCGCGCAGTGGCTCGACCAGTTTCAGGTTCATTTCTTCCGGCAGGCCGCCCACGTTGTGGTGCGACTTGATCACGTGGGCCTTGCCGCTTTTCGCGCCAGCCGACTCGATCACGTCCGGGTAGATGGTGCCCTGGGCCAGGTACTTGATGTTGTCCAGCTTGCAGGATTCGGCATCGAACACGTCGATGAAGGTGCGACCGATGATCTTGCGCTTCTTCTCCGGGTCGGCTTCGCCGGCCAGGTTGCCCAGGAACTGCTCCTCGGCGTTGGCGCGGATCACCTTGACGCCCATGTTCTCGGCGAACATGGCCATCACTTGCTCGCCTTCGTGCAGGCGCAGCAGGCCGTTGTCGACGAACACGCAGGTCAGCTGGTCGCCGATGGCCTTGTGCAGCAGTGCGGCAACCACGGACGAATCGACACCGCCGGACAGACCGAGCAGGACGTTGTCGGTGCCGACCTGGGCGCGAACCTGGGCGATGGCGTCTTCAGCGATCTTCGACGGGGTCCACAGGGCTTCACACTCGCAGATGTCGAGGATGAAGCGCGACAGGATGCGACCGCCCTGCTTGGTGTGGGTCACTTCCGGGTGGAACTGTACGCCGTAGTAGCGACGCTCGTCGCTGAACATGCCGGCGATCGGGCAGCTCGGGGTGCTGGCCAGGATGTGGAAGTCTTCCGGCATCCGGGTGACCTTGTCACCGTGGCTCATCCATACGTCGAGGCCGAACAGGCCGTCGGCGTCGATGTGGTCTTCAATGCCGTCGAGCAGACGGCTCTTGCCGACCACGTCCACGCGGGCGTAACCGAACTCACGCAGCTCGGAACCTTCAACCTTGCCGCCCAGTTGCTCGGCCATGGTCTGCATGCCGTAGCAGATACCGAAAACCGGCACGCCCAGATCGAAAACGGCTTGCGGGCAGCGAGGGCTGTTGGCTTCGTGAACCGACTCCGGGCCACCGGCGAGGATGACGCCTTTAGGAGCGAATTCGCGGATCGCATCTTCGTCCATGTCGAACGGATGCAGTTCGCAATACACGCCGATTTCACGCACGCGGCGGGCGATCAGCTGGGTGTACTGGGAACCGAAGTCGAGGATCAGGATGCGGTGAGCGTGAATGTCGAGGGCCATGATTCAGTCTCGTCTAAAAAATTCGGAAACAGTCGTGATTCAGAAACAACTCGGGGCTGAATAAAACAGCCCCGGTTGCTTAACGTGTTGCTTGAAGGCTCAACCTACGCGGTAGTTTGGCGCTTCCTTGGTGATCTGCACGTCGTGGACGTGGGACTCGGCCATGCCGGCGCCGGTGATCCGCACGAACTCAGGCTTGGTACGCATCTCTTCGATGTTGGCGCTACCGGTGTAGCCCATCGAGGAACGCAGGCCGCCCATCAACTGGTGGATGATCGCGCTCAGGGTGCCCTTGTACGGAACACGCCCTTCGATGCCTTCCGGAACGAGCTTCTCGGCGCCTGCCGAGGAGTCCTGGAAGTAACGGTCGGAGGAACCCTGGGCCTGGGACATGGCGCCCAGCGAACCCATGCCGCGATAAGCCTTGTAGGAACGGCCCTGGAACAGTTCGATCTCGCCCGGCGCTTCTTCGGTACCGGCGAACATCGAGCCCATCATCACGCAGGAAGCACCGGCGACGATGGCCTTGGACAGGTCACCGGAGAAACGGATGCCGCCGTCGGCGATCAACGGAACGCCAGTGCCTTCGAGGGCAGCGGCGACGTTGGCGATGGCACTGATTTGCGGTACGCCGACACCGGCGACGATACGGGTGGTGCAGATCGAGCCAGGGCCGATACCGACCTTGACCGCGTCAGCGCCGGCTTCGGCCAGGGCCTTGGCGGCAGCGCCGGTGGCGATGTTGCCGCCGATGACCTGCACTTCAGGGAAGTTCTGCTTGACCCAGCGAACGCGGTCGATCACGCCTTTGGAGTGACCGTGAGCGGTGTCGACCACCACCACGTCAACGCCGGCGGCGACCAGCGCGGCAACGCGGTCACCGGTGTCTTTACCGGTACCGACTGCAGCACCCACGCGCAGACGACCTTGATCGTCCTTGCTGGCCAGCGGGTAAGCCTTGGCTTTTTCGATGTCGTTGACGGTCATCATGCCCTTGAGGGCGAATTTTTCGTCGACGATCAGCACGCGTTCGATGCGGTGCTTGTGCAGCAGTTCACGCACATCGTTCTTGTCGGCGCCTTCCTTGACCGTGACCAGACGCTCTTTAGGCGTCATCACTTCACGGACAGTGGCTTCCAGACGGTTCTCGAAACGCACGTCACGGGAGGTGACAATGCCGACCAGGTCGCCATTGTGCAGCACCGGAACGCCGGAGATGTTGTGCATGCGGGTCAATTCGAACAGTTCGCGCACGGTAGCGTCGGCGACGATGGTGATCGGGTCCTTGACCACACCGGCTTCGTAACGCTTGACCTTGCGCACTTCGGCAGCTTGCTGCTCGATGGTCATGTTCTTGTGGATGATGCCGATACCACCTTCCTGAGCCATGGCAATTGCCAGACGGGCTTCAGTGACGGTGTCCATGGCAGCGGAGACCAGTGGAATATTCAGCTCGATGCCACGGGTAAGGCGGGTCTTGAGACTGACTTCGTTAGGAAGCACCTCGGAATAACCGGGCACTAGGAGAATGTCGTCGAATGTCAGAGCTTCTTGGCTGATACGCAGCATCGCGGGGGCTCCCGAGCGGGAAAATGGAAGCGCGCCATTATAGTCAGACACCCCCTCGGGTTCAATGTAAAACTCTGACTATTATTGGCATTACTGACATACGGGGCGCTTTTTTGTAGGAGCGAGCTTGCTCGCGATGGTCGTGAACGATAATGCGGGTTGCCTGGAAACCCGCGTGACCTGAAAGTTCATCGCGAGCAAGCTCACTCCTGCAGAAGTTCAGAGTTCGACTTTGACCCAGCTGACCGGCTGATCGAGCCAGTCGGCGAACTCGTCGAGAAAGCTTTGCTTGAACCCGGCTTCGGCCCAGTTGTTGAAGATGAATCCGAGGTTGGAGAAACCGCATTCCTGCAGGAACAGAAAGCCGTTGATGTCGTCTTCATGCCCGCATTCCGGGCAGGTGAAGTTATCGGTGCGTCCCGGCATCCAGTCTTCCAGGCTTTCGAACAGCGCCTCACCGACCTCCTTGCGGCACTCGGCGCAGCCGGCTTCCTCAAGGAAACCCTTGGCCGGCGTATAGATGCAGCGCTTGGTAATGATCTCCAGGCCATTGACCGGCTCACCGAACGGCAGGGCTTCGGGGTGCAGGACCACTGCGCGGGCACCGTCAGCGATGGCATGGGCCATGCGATTGCCGGTGCGGCCGCAGGTGGTCAGCTCTTCCTGGATGATGTTCTTGCGCACCAGCCAGCGCACAACGGCCCGGGCCCGGGGCTCGTGCACCGGCAGGGTGGAGATTTTCGGGACGATGATGCTTTGGGAATTCATGGGTACAGGCCTGGAGCATTGATAAATGACCTGTAGGAGCGAGCCTGCTCGCGATGGTCGTTAACGATAACGCGGGGGAGTCTGGTTCCCCGCGGTGTTCTTGAGTCCATCGCGAGCAGGCTCGCTCCTACAGGTAAGGCAATGGCGCGATGCCTATAGAAGGTATAGGCCCGCCATAGCTGTTTTTACAGTTCGACGACAACCGCCTGCGAAGCACGGGTCGCCTTGGCGCGGGCGGCTTCGATCGATTCGTCGCGCGCCAGGGCCACGCCCATGCGGCGCTGGCCGTTGACTTCAGGCTTGCCGAACAGGCGCAGCGCGGTATCCGGCTCGCTCAAGGCGGCGCCCAGGTTGGCGAATGCGGTCTGGGTCGACTGCCCTTCCACCAGAATCACCGCCGAGGCCGATGGCCCGAACTGACGGATCAACGGGATCGGCAGGCCGAGAATGGCCCGTGCATGCAGGGCGAACTGCGACAGGTCCTGAGAAATCAGCGTGACCAGGCCGGTGTCGTGCGGGCGCGGCGAGACTTCGCTGAACCACACCTGGTCACCCTTGATGAACAACTCGACGCCGAACAGACCACGGCCACCCAGGGCTTCGGTCACGGCTTTGGCGACGCGTTCGGATTCAGCCAGGGCAATCGGGCTCATGGCCTGCGGCTGCCAGGATTCCTGGTAGTCGCCCTTCTCCTGACGGTGACCGACCGGCGCGCAGAAGGTGGTGCCACCAACGTGGCGCACGGTCAGCAAGGTGATTTCGTAGTCGAAATCGATGAAGCCTTCGATGATCACCCGACCTTTGCCGGCACGGCCACCTTCCTGGGCGTAGTCCCAGGCTTTCTGCACGTCATCGACGCTGCGCAGCAGGCTCTGGCCCTTGCCCGAGGAGCTCATGACCGGCTTGACCACGCACGGGAAACCGAGGTCTTCGACGGCTTTGCTGTAGTCCTCGAAGGTGTCGGCGAAGTGGTACGGCGAGGTCGGCAGGTCCAGCTCTTCAGCGGCCAGGCGACGGATGCCTTCGCGGTTCATGGTCAGTTGCGCGGCGCGGGCAGTCGGGATCACGGTGAAACCTTCAGCCTCCAGCTCCACCAGGGTCGCGGTGGCGATCGCTTCGATTTCCGGGACGATGAAATGCGGCTTCTCGGCCTCGATCACGGCACGCAGGGCAGCGCCATCGAGCATGTTGATCACGTGGCTGCGGTGCGCCACCTGCATGGCCGGCGCGTTGGCGTAGCGATCCACGGCAATCACTTCAACGCCCAGGCGTTGCAGCTCGATCACCACTTCCTTGCCCAACTCGCCACAGCCACACATCAATACGCGGGTCGCGGTGGGCGACAATGGAGTTCCGATACGGGTCATCTGAAGGTCCTCAAGAAGCGGATCATCGAGGGAAGCACGCTTCCCATGGGGAGAAAGCGCGGCATTTTACATGAACTTCAGCTGACGACAGCCTGTTTGCGCAGGCGCCAGGCCATGATCAGCCACACGGCAGTGACCCCGGCGAATTTCGAACCCAGGGCGGTGAGGATCACCCCCGGCGTCAGGGCGTCGATCATGCCGAAGAAGATAAAGGTATCGAGGGGAATGCTCAGGGCCGAACTTATCCACAGGCGATCATGCAGCGGGCGCTTGGTGATGCTGAACACCAGCCAGTCGATGCACTCGGAAACCGCGAACGCCGTGGCGCTGGCCAGGGCGATGGACGGATCGGAGGTGGCGTAGGACAACACCAGCGCCACCAGCATCGCCACGAGGGCGCCATGCCCGAAACGGGTTTGCACCATGTCGCGCAACACAAACACCAGCCCGCCCCAGGCCGACCAGAGGATGTCCAGGTGTGGCGCGGTGGAAAAGGCGAAGTTGATCAGCACGACGCTGCTGATGTAGGTGATCAGGAAGAGCATCGGAGCAGTAGTACCTGTCAATTTTGTGCACAGGGTACTCCATCTCCGGTACACAAATAACCTGTGGCGAAGCGCTTTTGTGGCGAGAGGGCTTGCCCCCGTTGCGCTGCGCAGCAGCGCCAAATCCTGCAATCACATTCTGTCTGACCAACCTGGCCCGCTGAATTTACGACTGCTGCGCAGCCGAACGGGGGCAAGCCCCCTCGCCACAAAAGCGCGACCGACTTAGTTATTGGACTTGGTGGGCAACATCCACACTAACCCACTGGCCTTGGCCCGCTCATGACACAACCCCAGCACCTTGCGCCGTTCGTCGTTGGTCATGCGGCTCCAGCGGGTGATTTCCTCAACCGTGCGCTGGCAACCGGTGCAGATGTCATCGTCATCCAGCGCACAAATACTCACGCAGGGCGATGCTACCGGGCGTTCGGTGGCCGTCATTCTTCCTGCTCGACCAGATCGCGGGCATAACGCTGCGAGTTGTGCACATAGTGGGCGGCGCTGGCTTCCAGCATCTTGATTTGCGGTTCAGTCAATTCGCGCACCACTTTGCCGGGCGAACCCATGACCAGCGATCCGTCCGGAATCTCCTTGCCTTCGCCGATCAGCGAATTGGCGCCGATGATGCAGTTCTTGCCGATCTTCGCGCCATTGAGAATCACTGCGTTGATGCCGATCAGGCTGTAGTCGCCGACGGTGCAGCCGTGGAGCATGGCGTTGTGGCCGATGGTCACGCCGGTGCCGATGGTCAGCGGATAGCCCATGTCGGTGTGCATCACGGTGCCGTCCTGGACGTTGCTGTTCTTGCCGATCAGGATCAACTCATTGTCGCCGCGCAACACGGCGTTGAACCAGACGTTGGCGCCCTCTTCCAGCTTGACCTTGCCCACCAGCACAGCATTGGGGGCGACCCAGCTCTGTGGATGGGTTTGGACACGGGCGTCGCCCAGGCGGTATTTCATTGTTGTTTTCCTCAGGGCTCGGGCAGTGCCATTCGAACGATGGCTTCAGGTATTGATAAAGCTTTTGGGAGGTTGATGCAGGCTGATTTTGGCGTCATACAGCAGGTTGATCAACTCGACGATCATGATCGCCGTCAGCCCCCAGATCTTGTATTCGCCAAAGCGATAGCTCGGCACGTACCAGCTGCGGCCCTGATAGTCGATACGATGGGTATGTTCGCGGGGGTCTTTGCGGAAGAATTCCAGGGGCACGCTGAACACCGCGGCGATCTCGGCATCGTTGGCCCGGTATTCGACAAAATCCGGGATCACCCCGACATAGGGCGTGACCATGATGCCATGCAGGCTGATCAGCGGACTGAGCGGGCCGATCACCTCGACCAGCCCCGGTGGCAGGCCGATTTCTTCCTCGGCTTCACGCAGGGCGGTGAAAATCAGGTCGGAGTCTTCGGGGTCGCGGCGACCACCGGGGAAGGCGACTTCGCCGCCATGGGTCGACAGGCCGCTGGCACGCAGGGTCAACACCAACTCGGGTTCGTCACTGCGGGTGATGGGCACCAGCACCGCGGCCTCGGGAAAACGACGATCGGTCTCCAGTGTGCGTGGAGTGTGGTTACTAACCCGATGCAGTAGCTCGTCCAGCATGAGTGTTCTCGATTTGTGCCTTACCCGGCATCATGCACCAATCGCTGCGGTCGCCCAACCCCCGCAACCGCCCCATGTCGCGAAACGACAACTTGCCGACCGGCACTGCCGCACGCCAAGATAGGCCCAGCATTCAGGAACCCCAGCATGAAATTTTGCAGCCAGTGCGGTAACCCGGTGACCCAGCGCATTCCCGAGGGCGATTCGCGCCTGCGTTTTGTCTGCGACAGCTGTCAGGCCATCCACTACCAGAACCCCAATATCGTCGCCGGCTGCGTGGCGACCTGGGGCAGCAAGGTGTTGCTGTGCCGGCGGGCCATCGAGCCGCGCCGCGGTTACTGGACCCTGCCCGCCGGCTTCATGGAAAACGGCGAGACCATCGAACAGGCCGCCATTCGCGAGACCGCCGAGGAAGCCTGCGCCCGGGTGCGCAACCTGAGCATCTATACCCTGATCGACGTGCCGCACATCAGCCAGGTGCATGTGTTCTTCCGTGCCGAGCTTGCGGACCTGGATTTTTCTGCCGGCCCCGAGAGCCTGGAAGTGCAACTATTCGACGAAGCGGACATTCCTTGGGATGAGCTGGCTTTCCGCACGGTGGGCCGTACCTTAGAATGCTTCTTCGCTGACCGGCGGACCGAGGTCTATCCCGTACGGTCTGAATCGATTCCGCCGCTTGCTCAGCCTGCCATTATCTGATGCCATATTGGTATCATTCGTAGCCGCTGAAAAATTGCCCGAACGCGGCCCGAGCCTTCGGCGGCTCCCACAAAAACATCTATAAATAAATAGTCGCGACACCTCCTGGGGAATCGTTTCAATGCGCTGGTTGCTTGCCCTGTTCTGTTTGTCTTTCGTCGCGGTGTCCCAGGCTTCTGCCCTGGAACCCCTGGACGGCAAGGTCATCGAGAAAATCCTGGTTCTCAAGTCTTCCCATCAATTGCAATTGATCAATGACGGCAAGCCGCTCAAAACCTATCGCATTTCCCTGGGCAAGCGTCCCAAGGGGCCGAAACTGATGGAAGGCGACAAGCGCACCCCGGAAGGCCTCTACTGGGTCGACTGGCGCAAGGTCAGCGATAAATTCAACCTGGCGATGCACATTTCCTACCCGAACATCAGCGACTCGGCCCGCGCCCGTCGTGAAGGCGTCGAGCCCGGCGGCATGATCATGATCCACGGCACCCCGGATACCGAAGACACCCCGGAAGACCTGTTCCACACCCTGGACTGGACCGACGGCTGCATCGCCATGCGCAACATGGACATGCGCGAAGTCTGGAACCTGGTGCCGGACGGCACGATGATCGAGATTCGTCCGTAATTCCCTGCCCCTGCAAGGGATTCTGTGGCGAGGGGGCTTGCCCCCGTTGCGCTGCGCAGCAGTGCCAAACCCTGCAAACACATGTTGTCTGACTCAACTGATCTGCTGACTTCACGGCTGCTGCGCAGCCGAACGGGGCGGTGCGGCGATCCGACAAGCCCCCTCGCCACAACGATTGCACAATTCTGAACACGACCATTGGTCGGCATCAAAAAAAAAAATCAGAAGATCGCAGCCTGCGCCAGCTCCTACGGGGTGAATACCATTTCGCTCTGTAGGAGCTGCCGCAGGCTGCGATCTTTGTCGTTTTAAAGCCCACCGCTAATACCACTTAAAACCACCAAGCCTATAACCAGCCACAAATGGCACATTCCTGTAAAACACCCGCGTTGACATGGTATGCAAGTGGTATTAGTTTCGCCTCACAACCGGGCGACAACAATCCTATATCCGCATCGGACAATGCCTACATGAACGACCTACAGGCCCTGCGCCCCGACGACACCCAACCCACGCCGTTGTACCTGCAACTGGCACGCAATCTGGAAGCGGCGATCCATGCCGGCCAGTGGAAAGCCGAACAGGCCATGCCGTCGGAGCGCCATCTGAGCGAGACCCTGGGCATCTCCCGCGTCACTGCACGCAAAGCGCTGGAAGTGTTGTTCGAACAAGGCCTTATCCGCCGTAACCAAGGCTCCGGCACCTTCATCACGCCGCGCCTCGAACAACCGTTGTCGCGTCTGTCCGGTTTCAGTGAAATGCTCCGCCTCAAGGGTTTCGTGCCCGGTTCGCAATGGCTGGAGCGGGAAATCACCCTGCCGACCCACGAAGAGCTGATCCGCCTCGGCCTGTCGCCCAACGACAAGGTCGCGCGGCTCAAACGTCTGCGCAAGGCCGACGACACCGTGATGGCCATCGAGATGAGCACCCTGCCCGCCTCGATCATTCCCAAGCCGCAATTGGTGGGTGATTCCCTCTACGAATTTCTCGATGGCATCGGCAAGCCGGTGGTGCGCGCCTTGCAGCACATCCAGGCGATCAACGCCTCGGACGAGTTCGCCGCGCTGGTCGGCATCGCCCCCGGCACCGCCATGCTGCTGATGACCCGGGTCGGCTACCTGGAAGACAACACGCCCATCGAAGTCACCGACACCTATTGCCGCAACGACTACTACGACTTTGTGGCAGAGCTGCGTCGCTGACAAACAGCCGGCCGCTAAAAACCGAGATCCCGACATGTCCGAAGACAACATCCTCACCGCCCACGGCTGGGTTCGCGGCCGACTGGTCCACGCCCACGGCAAAGTCGTGTCCATCGAAGGCGTACCCTGCGATCCGGTAGACAACGACCTGCCTTATCTGCTGCCGGGTTTCATCGACCTGCACGTTCACGGCGGTGGCGGCAAAGACATCATGGAAGGCACGCCCGCCTTCGAAACCATCACCCGAACCCACGTGCGCTTCGGCACCACGTCGCTGCTGGCGACCACCATGACGGCGCCGAGCGAAGAAATCTCCAACGTACTCAAAGCCGTCGGCGAATTCTATGAGCAGCGGCCACAAGGCTGCGCCCGGGTGCTCGGTGTGCACCTCGAAGGCCCCTACATCAACCCCGGCAAACTCGGCGCGCAACCCAACTTCGCCCACACCGCGTTGATGGCCGAGGTCGAAGCGTATCTGGCACTGGCGCCGATCCGGGTGATCACCATTGCCCCGGAAATCGCCGGTCACGATGCCTTGATCCGCGACCTCAGCCGCCGCGGCATCCGCATGCAGATCGGCCACACCCTGGGCAGTTACGAGGAAGGCGTCGCGGCGCTGGAGGCTGGCGCCAGCAGTTTCACCCACCTCTACAACGCCATGAGCCCGCTGCATCACCGCGAGCCGGGGATCGTCGGCGCTGCACTGGCCCACGCCAAGTACGCCGAACTGATCCCGGACTTGCTGCACGTGCACCCCGGCGCCATCCGCGTCGCCCTGCGCTCGATCCCGTGCCTGTACTGCGTCACCGACTCGACCGCCGCCGCCGGCATGCCCGACGGCGAGTACAAACTCGGCAGCCACACCGTGACCAAGTGTCTGGGCGGCGTGCGCCTGCCCGACGGCACCCTGGCCGGCAGCACCCTGACCATGGATCAGGCCCTGCGCAACCTGGTGAAAATCGGCCTGCCCATCGCCGAAGCCTCGCAGCGTCTGTCGCAATTCCCCGCCGACTACCTCGGCCTCACCGAACGCGGGCGCCTGCAACCAGGGGCCTGGGCCGACTGCGTGCGGCTGGATCGCTCACTGAAACTGACCGCCGTCATGGTCGAAGGAGAAGACATTGACTTCAAAAATGCTTGAAGAGGCGCTGTCCTCGTTCGAGGCCGTGCAAGCCCAATTGCAGCAACTTGACCCACAGATGATCGAGATCGCCGGACGCCTGTGTCGTCAGCCGCCGCAAGTGGCCATGACCGTGGCACGCGGCAGTTCCGACCACGCCGCCAGTTACTTCGCCTACCTGACCATGCAGCTGCTGGGCATTCCGGTGGCGTCGTTGCCGATGTCGGTGGTGACCATGCAGCAGGCGCCGCTGAAGGTCAGCGGCCAGGTGGCATTTGCCTTCTCGCAATCGGGGCAAAGCCCGGACCTGGTCAACAGCCTGCGCCTGTTGCGCAAGCGCGGCGCATTGAGCATTTCGCTGGTCAATGCCGAGGACTCACCGCTGGAAGCCGCCTGTGAGTTCAGCCTGCCGCTGTGTGCCGGCACTGAAAGCAGCGTCGCCGCGACCAAGAGTTTCATCGCCACCCTGAGCGCCAGCGCGCGGTTGATCGGGCACTGGAAGGAAGACGCCGAACTGCTCGAAGCGGGCTTGGCCTTGCCCGACGGCCTGCGCAACGCTGCGCAACAGGACTGGAGCCCGGCCATCGAGGCCTTGCGCGATTGCCAGCGGCTGATGGTGATCGGCCGGGGCGCCGGTTTCGCCATCGCCCAGGAAGCGGCGCTCAAATTCAAAGAGACCTCGGCGATCCAGGCCGAAGCCTTCAGCAGCGCCGAAGTCCGCCACGGCCCGATGGCCCTGATCGGCGACAACTACCCGTTGCTGGTGTTTGCCCCACGGGGCGCCGAACAGGCCGGTCTGTTGAGCCTGGCCGCCGACATGCGCCAGCGCGGCGCTCGTGTCCTGCTGGCCGCACCGGATGACGTGCTTGAGCGCGACCTGACCCTGACCCGCGCCGAACACCCGGCCCTCGACCCGATTCTGGCGATCCAGAGTTTCTACGTGATGGCCGCCGGCCTGGCCGTGGCCCGCGGAATGGACCCGGACCAGCCGCGGCACTTGAGCAAAGTCACCCGCACCCATTGAATCATTGTCCCCTGTGGGAGCGAGCTTGCTCGCGATGGACGTCAACGATGACGCGTGTTTCCTGAATGAACGCGTTGTTCTCAGGTTCTTCGCGAGCAAGCTCGCTCCTACAGGTGGCGAGCTGATCTGAACTTTTTATGAGACCGAGCCATGCATAACAACAATAAAGAGCTGACTTTAAGCGCCCCGCTCAGCGGCCCGGTGCTCACGCTCGCCAAAGTCCCGGACCCGGTGTTTGCCAGCGGCGCCATGGGCGACGGCATCGCTATCGATCCGCTCAACGACACGCTCCATGCCCCCTGTGCGGGTGTGGTGGTGCATGTCGCGCGCACCGGCCACGCGGTGACCTTGCGTGCCGACAACGGCGCGGAATTGCTCCTGCACCTGGGCCTCGACACGGTCGAGTTGCAGGGCCTGGGCTTCTCGATGCTGGTCAAGGAAGGGGCGCGCGTCGCCAATGGCCAACCCCTGCTGCGCTACGACCTGGACAAGGTCGCGCAACAGTGCAAAAGCCTGGTCAGCCTGCTGATCCTTACTAACAGCCAGGACTTTCAGGCGCGGCCCATCACCCTCAAATCGGTGAAAGTCGGTGAGCCATTGCTGCACATCATTCGTCGACAGACATCGACCGCAGAGGTTGATATCGAGTTTGCCGGTGCCGAGATTGTCGGCCACGTATGCATTGCGCACCGTGGCGGCCTGCACGCGCGGCCGGCCGCGTTGATCCGTCAGACCGCACAAGGTTTCAAAAGCAAATCGCAGCTGCACTTCGCCGGCAAATCGGCCACCTGCGACAGCCTGATCGGCCTGATGGGGTTGGCCATCGGCGAACAGGCAGAAGTCCAGGTCAGTTGCCAGGGCCCGGACGCCGAAGCTGCATTGCAAGCCTTGCTCACCGCGTTATCCACAACCCTGGCCGAAGACAGTCACGCCGTCGCGCCACCAATGATCGCCCAACGCAATCGCCCCGCCGAAGCCGGTGTGTTGCACGGTGTCTGCGCAGCGCCGGGCCTGGTCGGCGGGCCGCTGTTTCGCCTGAATGCGATCAGCCTGCCAGTGGATGCCGGCCAGCATGATCCGCAACAGCAACGGCAGGTTCTGGACGCGGCCCTGAGCCAGGTGCGCAGCGAAATCGACCACACCCTGGCCCAGGCAAAAAAACACAAGGACAGCGCTGAAGAGGCCATTTTCGCCGCGCACCTGGCGCTGCTCGAAGATCCGGCCTTGCTCGACGCTGCCAGTCAATCCGTCGACCAGGGCACCGCCGCGACCCACGCCTGGAGCCAGGCCATCGAGGCGCAATGCGAAGTGCTCCAGCAAACCGGCAGCACATTGCTCGCCGAACGCGCCAACGACCTGCGCGACCTCAAGCAACGGGTGCTGCGCGTATTGCTCGGCGATACCTGGCATTACGACGTGCCGGCCGGCGCCATCGTCGCGGCCCATGAACTGACTCCGTCCGATCTGCTGCAACTGAGCCAGCAAGGCGTCGCCGGGCTGTGCATGGCCGAGGGCGGTGCGACCTCCCACGTAGCGATTCTGGCCCGGGGCAAAGGCCTGCCGTGCATGGTCGCACTGGGCTCGACGCTGCTCGATCAGCAACAGGGGCAACCGGTGGTGCTGGACGCCGACGGCGGCCGCCTCGAACTGACCCCCGGCACACAGCGCCTGACCGACGTGCGCCAGCTGCAACAGCAACAGCAACAACGTCGGGCCGAACAACAGACCCAGGCGCACACACCGGCGCTGACTACCGATGGCCTGTGCATCGAAGTCGCCGCCAACGTGGCGTCCAGCACGGAAGCGGCAGACGCATTGGCCAATGGCGCCGACGGCGTCGGCTTGCTGCGCACCGAATTTCTCTTCGTCGACCGCCAGACGGCCCCGGACGAACAGGAACAACACCAGGCTTATCAAGCCGTGCTCGATGCCATGGGCGACAAGTCGGTGATCATCCGCACCATCGACGTCGGTGGCGACAAGCAACTCGACTACCTGCCACTGCCCGCCGAGGCCAACCCGGTGCTCGGCCTGCGCGGCATTCGCCTGGCCCAGGTCCGCCCGGAACTGCTCGACCAGCAACTGCGCGCGCTGCTGCACCTGCGCCCGTTGTCACGCTGCCGGATCCTGCTGCCGATGATCACTGAGGTCGATGAACTGCTGCACATCCGCCAGCGCCTCGACGCCTTGTGCACCGAACTGGGCCTGGCGCAGCGCCCGGAGCTGGGGGTGATGATTGAAGTGCCGGCCGCCGCGCTGCTGGCCGAGCAACTGGCGGAGCACGCGGACTTCCTGTCCATCGGCACCAATGACCTGTCGCAATACACCCTGGCCATGGACCGCGACCACGCCGGGCTCGCCGCGCGCGTCGATGCGCTGCACCCGGCCCTGCTGCGGTTGATCGCCCAGACCTGCGCTGGCGCGGCGCAGCACAAACGCTGGGTCGGCGTGTGCGGTGCACTGGCGTCCGATCCGCTGGCCACGCCGGTGTTGATCGGCCTGGGGGTCAGCGAGCTGTCGGTGAGCCCGGTACAGATCGGTGAAATCAAGGACCGCGTGCGTCATCTCGACGCCAGCGAATGCCGGCGCATCAGTCAGGGCCTGCTCAAGCTGAGCAGCGCCAGTGCCGTGCGTCATGCCTGTCACCAGCACTGGCCTCTGAGCTAACTCTTTACAAAAGAAGAACAAAAATCCAGGGAGATCCGCCATGTACCAACTTTTCATTGAAGGCCTGCAACGCCTCGGCCGCGCGCTGATGCTGCCGATCGCGATCCTGCCGATTGCCGGCCTGCTGCTGCGCCTGGGCGATACCGACCTGCTGAACATCGCGATCATCCACGACGCCGGGCAGGTGATCTTTGCCAACCTGGCGATGATCTTCGCCATCGGCATCGCGGTCGGTTTCGCCAAGGACAACAACGGTACGGCGGGGCTTGCCGGGGTGATCGGCTACCTGGTGATGATCGCCACCCTCAAGGTGCTCGACCCGAGCATCAACATGGGCATGCTCGCCGGGATCGTCAGCGGCCTGATGGCCGGCGCGCTGTACAACCGCTTCAAGGACATCAAGTTGCCGGAATACCTGGCCTTCTTCGGTGGGCGACGGTTCGTGCCGATTGTCACCGGGTTCGCCGCCGTGGGCCTGGGCGTGGTGTTCGGCTATATCTGGCCGCCGATCCAGCACGGCATCAACAGCTTCGGCACACTGATGATGGAGAGCGGCAGCATTGGTGCGTTCGTCTTCGGCGTGTTCAACCGCTTGCTGATCGTCACCGGCCTGCACCATATCCTCAATAACATGGCGTGGTTCGTGTTCGGCAATTTCACCGACCCCACCACCGGTGCGCTGGTCACCGGCGACCTGTCGCGCTACTTCGCCGGCGACCCGAAAGGCGGCCAGTTCATGACCGGCATGTTCCCGGTGATGATCTTCGGCCTGCCCGCCGCGTGCCTGGCGATGTACCGCAACGCCCTGCCGGAACGGCGCAAGGTGATGGGCGGGATATTCCTGTCGATGGCCCTGACCGCGTTCCTGACCGGCGTGACCGAGCCGATCGAATTCGCCTTCATGTTCCTCGCGCCGCTACTGTTTCTGCTGCATGCGTTGCTGACCGGCCTGTCGATGGCCATCACCAATGCGCTGAACATTCACCTGGGCTTCACCTTCTCCGGCGGCTTCATCGACATGGTCCTGGGCTGGGGCAAATCCACCAACGGCTGGCTGGTGTTCCCGGTGGGCCTGGCGTATGCCGTGATCTATTACGTGGTGTTCGATTACTGCATCCGGCGTTTCGACCTGAAGACGCCGGGCCGCGAAACCAGCGCTGCCGCCCCGCAAGTGGCGGTGGCCGACAATGAACGCGCCGGGGCTTACATCAAGGCCTTGGGCGGTGCCGCAAACCTGATCACCGTTGGTGCCTGCACCACGCGGTTGCGCCTGGACATGGTGGATCGCAACAAGGCCTCGGATACCGGTCTGAAAGCGCTCGGCGCCATGGCCGTGGTACGTCCGGGCAAGGGCGGGAGTCTGCAGGTAGTGGTGGGGCCGATGGCCGATGCGATTGCCGATGAAATTCGCCTGGCGATGCCGGCGCTGGGTCGTGCCATGGTGTCGTCGCCGGTAGTGGAAATCGATGCGCGTGCACCGGCCGCCGTGGCGACACCTGAAGCGCAGCAATGGCTCAATGCGCTGGGGGGTGGCGACAATGTGTTGCAACTCGACTGCATCGCCATGACGCGCATCCGCCTGCAACTGGCCAATGGCAAGGCATTGTCGGAGTGTGATTTGAAAGCGCTGGGTTGCCAGGGTGTGAGTCAGCTGGACGGCGGGATCTGGCATCTGCTGGTTGGCGACAAGGCGGCGAGTTTGAGTGGGGCGTTGGAAGCGTTGGTCAATCGCAGTGAGGTCAGTGCCAAGGTTTAGATCCTCGGTGCCTGACAGGCCGCCATCGCGAGCAGGCTCGCTCCCACAAGGGTCCGGTGTACATCGATCCACTGTGGGAGCGAGCCTGCTCGCGAAGAGGCCATCACAAACACCACAATAGTTGTGGGTAATAAAAAACCCGCTGAAATCTCTTTCAGCGGGTTTTTCATTTCAGCGGCACGAGAATCAGAAATCCTCCAGGCGCCACACTTCATAAGCCGGTGTCTCGTAGGGATGGCTCTGTTTCAGAGCCGCCACCACCGCGTGAATCAACTCATCAGCCACTACCAGCTCGACTTTCCATTCCTCGACCTGTTCGACCTGCCCTGCCTCGCCAATGAACGGCTGACTGCCGTCCAGTGGACGAAACTGGCCCAGGCCCAACACTTGCCATGCACAGTGATCGTAAGCACCGATACGTCCGCCACCGGCGGCGAATACGGCACTTTTGACCATGTCGACATGACTGTCGGGAACAAAGAAGCTGAGCTTGTACACGGCGCTTAGTTCACCCACACGCGAGCGTTACGGAACATGCGCATCAACGGTGCATCTTCGTTCCAGTCATCCGAACGCCACGAGTTCTGCACGGCGCGGAACACACGTTCCGGGTGCGGCATCATGATGGTCACGCGACCGTCACGGCTGGTCAAACCGGTGATACCGCGCGGCGAGCCGTTCGGGTTGGCCGGGTAGCTTTCGGTGACCTTGCCGTGGTTGTCGACGAAACGCATCGCCACGCAACCGGACAGATCGGCTTCCAGCAGTGCTTCTTCGCTGGCGAACTCGGCATGACCTTCGCCATGGGCGATGGCGATCGGCATGCGCGAACCGGCCATGCCCTGCAGGAAGATCGAATTCGACTCCTGGATCTGCACCATGGCAACACGGGCTTCGAACTGCTCGGAACGGTTGCGCACGAAGTGCGGCCAGAACTCGCTGCCCGGGATCAGCTCGTGCAGGTTGGACATCATCTGGCAACCGTTGCACACGCCGAGGGTGAAGCTGTCGTTGCGCTCGAAGAAGCCCTGGAACGCATCGCGGGCGCGGCTGTTGAACAGCGCGGATTTCGCCCAGCCTTCACCGGCACCCAATACGTCGCCGTAGGAGAAGCCACCGCAAGCGACCATGCCCTTGAACTCGTTCAGGTCGACACGACCGGCCAGGATGTCGCTCATGTGCACGTCGATCGCGTTGAAACCGGCGCGGTCGAACGCCGCCGCCATTTCCACCTGACCGTTGACGCCCTGCTCACGCAGCACGGCAACCTGTGGGCGGATGCCTTTCTTGATGTAAGGCGCGGCGATGTCCTGGTTGATGTCGTAGCTCAGCTTGACGCTCAGGCCCGGGTTGTCTTCTTCCAGCAGCACGTCGAACTCTTGCTCGGCGCAATCGGCGTTGTCACGCAGGCGCTGGATCTGGTAGCTGGTCTCGGCCCACTGGCGTTGCAGCAGACGACGCTGGCCTTCGAACACGGTGTCACCGTTGAAGGTGATACCGATCTCGCCATTGTTGATTGGCTGACCGATCACCGACACGCAATCGCCCAGGCCGGCAGCGCTGAACTGCGCGAGGATGTCCGGGGTGGCGTCCTGGCGAACCTGGATCGCCGCACCCAGTTCTTCGTTGAACAGGATCGCTGCGATGTCGGCGGAGGAATCCGCCAGGCTGTCGAGGTTCAGGCTCAGGCCGCAGTGACCGGCGAAGGCCATTTCGACGACGGAGGTCAGCAGACCACCGTCGGAACGGTCGTGGTAAGCCAGCAGGTGACCGTCGGTGTTGAGGCCCTGGATCACGGCGAAGAAGGCCTTCAGGTCTTCGGCGTCGTCGACGTCCGGAGCCTGTTTGCCGAGCTTGCCGTGAACCTGCGCGAGGATCGAGGCGCCCATGCGGTTCTGGCCGCGGCCCAGGTCGATCAGGATCAGGTCGGTGGTGCCCTTGTCCATGCGCAGTTGCGGGGTCAGGGTCTGACGGATGTCAGTCACTGGCGCAAAACCGGTCACGATCAGGGACATCGGCGACGTGACGGACTTGTCCACGCCTTCATCGTTCCAGCGCGTGGCCATGGACATCGAGTCCTTGCCCACCGGAATGGTGATGCCCAGCTCAGGGCACAGTTCCATGCCGACCGCTTTCACGGTGTCGTACAGACGCGCGTCTTCGCCCGGGTGACCGGCAGCGGACATCCAGTTCGCCGACAGCTTGATGTCGGAGATCTTGCCGATGCGCGAGGCCGCGATGTTGGTCAGGGTTTCGCCGATGGCCATGCGGCCCGACGCCGGAGCGTCCAGCAGTGCCAGCGGAGTCCGCTCGCCCATGGCCATGGCTTCGCCGGTGTAGACGTCGAAGCTGGTGGCGGTGACGGCAACGTCGGCCACCGGAACCTGCCACGGGCCGACCATCTGGTCACGGGCCACGAGGCCGGTGATGGTGCGGTCGCCGATGGTGATCAGGAAGCTCTTGCTCGCCACGGCCGGGTGATGCAGGACGCGTTCGACGCAGTCGGCAATGTTCAGGGTCGACGGATCGAAGTCGTCGCCCAGCTCGGCTTCACGTACCACCGAACGGTGCATGCGCGGCGCCTTGCCCAGCAATACTTCCAGTGGCATGTCCACCGGGCTGTTGCCGAAGTGGCTGTCGGTGACGGTCAGCTGGGGTTCAGCAGTGGCTTCGCCGACCACGGCAAACGGGCAACGCTCACGTTCGCAGATCGCCTTGAAACGCTCGAAGTCAGCCGGGCCGACCGCCAGAACGTAGCGCTCCTGGGATTCGTTGGACCAGATTTCGTGCGGGGCCATGCCCGGCTCGTCGTTTGGAATGTTGCGCAGTTCGAAACGGCCACCGCGGTCGCCGTCGTTGACCAGTTCCGGGAAGGCGTTGGACAGACCGCCCGCACCCACGTCGTGGATGAAGCTGATCGGGTTCTTGTCGCCCAGTTGCCAGCAACGGTCGATGACTTCCTGGCAGCGACGTTCCATTTCCGGGTTTTCACGCTGAACCGAAGCGAAGTCCAGGTCCGCCGAGCTGGTGCCGGTGGCCATGGAGGAAGCCGCGCCGCCACCCAGGCCGATCAGCATCGCCGGGCCGCCGAGCACGATCAGCTTGGAGCCAACGACGATCTCGCCTTTCTTGACGTGCTCTTCACGGATGTTGCCCATGCCGCCTGCCAGCATGATCGGCTTGTGGTAGCCGCGAACTTCGTCACCGTGCGGGGTGGTGATCGACTGTTCGAAGGTACGGAAATAGCCGGTCAGGGCCGGACGACCGAATTCATTGTTGAACGCAGCGCCGCCCAATGGGCCTTCGATCATGATGTCCAGCGCGGTAACGATGCGCTCAGGCTTGCCGTATGGCACTTCCCACGGCTGTTCGAAGCCCGGGATCTGCAGGTTGGACACGGTGAAACCGGTCAGGCCGGCTTTCGGCTTGGCACCGCGACCGGTGGCGCCTTCGTCGCGGATTTCGCCACCGGAACCGGTGGACGCGCCCGGGAACGGAGCAATCGCGGTCGGGTGGTTGTGGGTCTCGACCTTCATCAGGATGTGCACCGGTTCCTGCACCGCGCCGTACTGGCGGGTTTCAGGGTCCGGGAAGAAGCGACCGGCCACGGAGCCGACGATCACCGAAGCGTTGTCCTTATAAGCCGACAGGACACCTTCGTTGTGCATCTGATAGGTGTTCTTGATCATGCCGAACAGGCTTTTTTCCTGGCTCTGGCCGTCGATGTCCCAACTGGCGTTGAAGATCTTGTGACGGCAGTGCTCGGAGTTCGCCTGGGCGAACATCATCAGTTCGATGTCATGTGGGTTGCGCTTCAAGCCGACGAAGGCGTTGACCAGATAGTCGATCTCGTCTTCGGCCAGGGCCAGGCCCAGCTCGGTGTTGGCTTTTTCCAGCGCGGCGCGGCCGCCGCCCAGCACGTCGATGGCGGTCAGGGGTTTCGGTTCGGCGTGACTGAACAGGCCGGCGGCCTGTTCGAGGTTGCCCAGGACGATCTGGGTCATGCGGTCGTGCAGACCGTCAGCGATCAACCGGGCTTCAGCATCGCTGAACTGGCCGGCCACGTAGAACGCGATACCGCGCTCCAGGCGCTGGATTTTCGCCAGGCCGCAGTTGCGGGCGATGTCGCTGGCCTTGCTCGACCACGGCGAGATGGTGCCGAAGCGCGGCAGTACCAGAAACAGACGACCGGTCGGTTCTTGTACCGGAACGCTTGGACCGTACTTCAGAAGGCGCGCGAGCACCTGCTGTTCGTCGCCGGTCAGGACGCCGGTAACTTCGGCGAAGTGAGCGAATTCAGCATACAGGCCGCTGACAGCCGGAACCTTCTGGCTCAGTTGCTCAAGGAGCTTGCTGTGGCGAAAGGCGGAAAGGGCAGGAGCGCCGCGCAGGATCAACATCTTCGGGACAGCCTCGGGAAGGGGTGTGCTTTGAGGCCGTGCATTCTAGCCTAAACAGCCCGCGACATCACCCGAAACGCTACGCACGGTTGCACTCGGGTGTCGATCTGTGTTTCTGCCCCGAAAGTCAGGTTAACCGGGCGTGTGACGACAGCTTATTTTTACTGTCACAAAATGCAGACAAGGCCCGTTCCTGCGGGGTTTCGGCCGGTTTTGTGATCTCTAGCAGACTCGCCCTTCACTGTCGAGATATGGCGCCCGTGGTCCTTTGCGTATACTGCGCAGATGTTTTTCCCAATGGCTTTGCGTCCGCGGTACGCCAAATGGCTGATCGCAACCGGACTCTTCCTGATGCTCGGCGCCTGTGTTGATAAACCCAACACGCTCGAGCGCGTAAAGGAGGATGGCGTGCTGCGGGTGGTTACCCGAAACAGCCCCGCCACCTACTTTCAGGATCGCAACGGTGAAACCGGCTTCGAATACGAGCTGGTGAAGCGCTTCGCCGACGATCTGGGGGTCGAGCTCAAGATCGAGACCGCCGACAACCTCGATGACCTGTTCAACCAGGTAGGCAAGCCCAACGGCCCGGTGCTGGCGGCTGCCGGTCTGGTCAGCAGCGAAGAACGCAAGAAGCAGGTGCGCTTCTCGCACTCTTATCTGGAAGTCACCCCGCAGGTCATTTACCGCAACGGCCAGTCACGGCCGACCGACGCCAAGGACCTGGTGGGCAAGAAAATCATGGTGCTCAAGGGCAGCACCCACGCCGAACAATTGGCAAAGCTGAAACAGAAATTTCCCGGCATCGAATACGAAGAGTCTGACGCAGTCGAGGTCGTCGATCTCCTGCGCATGGTCGACGAAGGTCAGATCGACCTGACGCTGGTCGACTCCAACGAAGTCGCGATGAACCAGGTGTACTTCACCAACATCCGGGTCGCCTTCGACCTCGGTGACGCCAGCAACCAGAGCTGGGCCGTCGGGCTGGGCGACGACAACAGCCTGCTCAACGAAATCAACGACTACCTCGACAAGGTCAAGAAAAACGGCACCCTGCAACGCCTCAAGGATCGTTACTACGGGCACGTCGACGTGCTCGGCTACATGGGCGCCACCACCTTTGCCCAGCACTTGCAGCAACGCCTGCCCAAGTACGAACAGCACTTCAAGTCCTACGCCAAGAAAGAGAAAGTCGACTGGCGCCTGCTGGCGGCCATCGGCTATCAGGAATCCCTGTGGCAACCGACCGTCACGTCCAAGACCGGTGTGCGCGGCCTGATGATGCTGACCCAGAACACCGCGCAGGCCATGGGCGTGTCCAACCGCCTCGATCCGAAACAAAGCATCATGGGCGGTGCCAAGTACCTGGCCTACATGAAAGACCAGCTCGACGACTCGATCCAGGAACCGGACCGTACCTGGTTTGCCCTGGCGGCCTACAACGTCGGCAGCGGCCATCTGGACGACGCGCGAAAACTGGCGGCCAAGGAAGGATTGAACCCGGACAAATGGCTGGACGTGAAGAAGATCCTGCCGCGCCTGTCCGAGAAGAAGTGGTACAGCAAGACCCGCTACGGCTACGCCCGAGGCGGCGAACCGGTGCATTTCGTGGCGAACATCCGTCGCTACTACGACATCCTGACCTGGGTAACCCAGCCACAGCTTGAAGGCGACCAGGTCGCCGAGGGCAAACTGCTGGTTCCGGGGATCGACAAGAGCAAACCGGCTCAAGAGCCTGCGCCGCTCTGAATCTTCGTTGTATTTGATGACGCCATCGCGGGCAAGCCCGCTCCCACAAGGTCCGCGTCGCTCACATAACTGTGTACAACCGGGACCTGTGGGAGCGTGGCTTGCCCGCGATGGCAGCGCCGCCGATCTCAGCCCTTTAACGCAGCCGCCAGAATCAGCGCCTTCATCTCCGACACAGCCGACTTGAAGCCAACGAACAACGCATGGGCCACCAGTGCATGCCCGATGTTCAGCTCGTTGATGCCCTTGATCGCCGCCACGGCTTCAACGTTGTGATAATGCAGGCCATGCCCGGCATTGACGATCAGGCCCTGGGCCAGGCCGAAGGCCACGCCATCGGCGACACGCTTGAGTTCTTCGGCGACTTCGGTCGGTGTCTCGGCATCGGCATAACGCCCGGTGTGCAGTTCGATGGCCGGGGCGCCAACACGGCGCGAGGCTTCGATCTGACGCTCATCGGCGTCGATGAACAGCGACACTTCGGAGCCGATCTTCGACAGGCGCTCGACCGCCGCCTTGATCCGCGCTTCCTGCCCCGCCACGTCCAGTCCGCCTTCGGTGGTCAGTTCCTGACGGGTTTCCGGCACCAGGCAAATGTGCGCCGGGCGGATGCGTTCGGCAAACTGCATCATTTCTTCGGTGACGCCCATTTCGAAGTTCATGCGGGTTTGCAGCACATCCTTGAGCACCAGAACGTCGCGCTCCTGAATGTGCCGGCGGTCTTCGCGCAGGTGCACGGTGATGCCGTCAGCGCCCGCCTCTTCCGCGTCCAGCGCTGCCTTGACCGGGTCCGGATAACGGGTGCCCCGGGCCTGACGCAGGGTGGCAACGTGGTCGATGTTCACGCCAAGAAGAATACGGGTGCTGGTGGTCACGGAAAACGCTCCAGAAGAAGAGAAAGTTCGGTGCACAGCATACACGGGGAAATTACGGCTTTCGAAACAACTCGCGGGAAACCAGTGGGCGTCCACCCAAATGCACGGCCAATGCCTGACGCATCAAACGCTTGGCCGCCGACAACGCACCCGGCGCTCTCCAGTCTGCATCGGCCATCGCCAGCAGTTCGGTGCCGTTGAACAGACCCGGTTGCAGCAGGTAGACCCGCTCCAGCCCGGCATCCACTTGCAAACGGTAGAGACCGTCGGGGGCGATGGCCTCATCGTGGATATCCGCAGTCAGTGAGAATCCGTAGCCAAGATCATCGAGCAAGCGCCATTCGAACGAACGCAGCAACGGCTCCAGCGGCCGACCTTCGGCCAGAGCAAGCAGGGTCGCGGCGTAATGTTCGAATACGGCGGGATGGGGATCTTCGGCAGGCAACAGGCGAATCAGCAGTTCATTGAGGTAAAGACCGCTGAACAGCGCCTCGCCATTGAGCCAGGTGGAAACACCGGCACTTTCCATGCGCCCGACGTTCTTCAGCTCGCCCTTGCCCCGGAACTCGACTTCCAATGGCACGAATGGCCGCGCCAGCGTCCCGGCCTTGCCTCGCGCACTGCGCAACACCGCCCGCAGCCGGCCTTGCGGCGTCAGGAAATCCACCAGCGCACTGTTTTCACGGTAGGCGCGCGAATGCAGGACGTAGGCGGGTTGGGCGAGGGGCGGAGTTGAGGACATCAAGTCTCACATACTGTAGGAGCGAGCTTGCTCGCGATGGTGGATAACGATAACGCGGGCTTTCTGAATGAACGCGGCGCTCTCAAGTCCATCGCGAGCAAGCTCGCTCCTACAGGGGGGCTTTCGGGGTATTACAGGTCGCCGTAACCCAGCGAACGCAGTGCACGCTCGTCATCGGACCAGCCGCCCTTAACCTTGACCCACAGGTTGAGCATGATCTTGGAGTCGAACAGCAGCTCCATGTCCTTGCGCGCTTCGGTGCCGATACGCTTGATGCGCTCGCCCTTGTCGCCAATGATGATTTTCTTCTGGCCATCGCGCTCGACGAGGATCAAGGCATGGATGTGCAGGGTCTTGCCCTGCTGCTTGAACTCTTCGATTTCAACGGTGATCTGGTACGGCAGCTCGGCGCCCATCTGGCGCATGATTTTCTCGCGCACAAGCTCGGCAGCGAGGAAGCGGCTGCTGCGGTCGGTGATCTGGTCTTCCGGGAAGAAGTGATCGTTTTCCGGCAAGTGCTCGGCAATCACCCGCTCCAGTGCATCGAGGTTGTGCCCGTGCTGCGCGGAAATCGGGATGATCTGCGCATTCGGCAGCTGCTCCTGCAACCAGCTCAGGTGCGGCATCAGCTCGGCCTTGTCTTCGATGCGATCGGTCTTGTTCAGCGCCACGATCAGCGGACCGGTCACGTACTGGACGCGCTCGAGCACCATTTGGTCCTCTTCGGTCCACTTGGTGCGGTCGACCACGAAGATCACCACGTCGACGTCTTTCAACGCCGCCGAAGCGGTCTTGTTCATGTAGCGGTTCAGGGCCTTCTCGCCACCCTTGTGCATACCGGGGGTGTCGACGTAGATCGCCTGCACGTCGCCCTCGGTCTTGATACCGAGCATGTTGTGGCGGGTGGTTTGCGGCTTGCGCGAGGTGATCGCCAGCTTCTGACCCAGGATGTGGTTCAGCAGCGTGGACTTGCCCACGTTCGGACGGCCGACGATGGCAACATAGCCACAGCGCGTTGCGTTTGTATCAGTCATTGCCATTCTCCACACCCAGGGCAATCAGTGCTGCGGCGGCCGCTACCTGTTCGGCAATACGACGGCTCACACCCTGACCTCGGCTTTTTTCATTCAGTAAGATGATTTCGCATTCGACGAAGAACGTCCGGCAATGCGGCTCACCCTGGATATCCACCACTTCGTAACGCGGCAGCTCACAACCACGGGACTGCAGGAACTCTTGCAGGCGGGTCTTCGGATCTTTGTTGGTGTCGACCAGCGTCAGGCCTTCGAACTCTCCGGCCAGCCAGGCGAGCACACGCTCGCGGGCCACTTCCATGCCGGCGTCGAGGTAGATCGCACCGATCAGCGCTTCCAGGGCATCGGCCAGAATCGACTCGCGACGGAAACCGCCGCTTTTCAGCTCGCCCGAGCCCAGACGCAGGTACTCGCCCAGATCGAAACCACGGGCCAGTACGGCCAGGGTCTCACCTTTCACCAGGCGTGCGCGCAAACGCGACAACTGGCCTTCGCGGGCCAGCGGGAAACGCTCGAACAACGCCTCGCCGGCGACGAAGTTGAGGATGGCGTCACCGAGGAATTCCAGGCGCTCGTTGTTACGCCCGGCAAAACTGCGGTGAGTCAGGGCCAGGACCATCAGTTCCTGATCCTTGAAGGTGTAGCCGAGCTGACGCTCTAGACGGCTTAAGGAGACGCTCACGGTTTACCCACGCTGAGTTCGTGGTTCGATTGCACTGCCATCGCCGTGAGGCGGCGCAGGCTTGGGACAATTAACGCTGTGTTCAAAAATAACGTCCTGAATATCATTGGCTTCATGCTTTTTCCGTCACCTTCTTCAGGTTCCAGAAATGCATTCGGCGCTGTGTTCAACAGCGCCGTGTTTGATTACTTGATCAGGCCAACCCGCGAGAAATTCGGCAGGTGACTGAGTTTGGGTTCCGGCCAGCTCATCCAGACCGCGAAGGCCTTGCCGACGATATTCTTGTCGGGAACCATGCCCAGCAGATCCTTGGGAATGCTCGGATCATCCCAGTAGCGACTGTCGTTCGAGTTGTCGCGGTTGTC
This sequence comes from Pseudomonas sp. QLc11A, assembly GCF_052112305.1. Lineage (NCBI taxonomy): Bacteria > Pseudomonadati > Pseudomonadota > Gammaproteobacteria > Pseudomonadales > Pseudomonadaceae > Pseudomonas > Pseudomonas sp. QLc11A. The sequence continues at coordinate 46,445 of NZ_JAVAJJ010000005.1, read as the reverse complement.
GCCCATCATGAAGTAGTGCCCGGCCGGCACGGTCCACGAATGGTCCGGCATGGCGCGGTAGCGACTCATCTCTTTACGGATCATGTGCTCGGCGGCGCCGAGTTTTTCCTTGTAGAGCTCGGCGCTGCCCAGCGTGCCCGGCTCGGAGCCGACCAGTTGCTCGGCAATCGACTGACCGTTGACGAACAGACGCTTGTCGGCGGTGTAGCGAACCGTGTCGCCCGGCAAGCCAACCACACGCTTGATGTAGTTGACGTTCGGATCGCTCGGGTAGCGGAATACCATCACATCACCGCGCTGCGGATCACCGACTTCGATGACTTTCTTGTCGATCACCGGCAAGCGGATCCCGTAGGAAAACTTGCTCACCAGGATGAAGTCACCGACATCCAGGGTTGGCTTCATCGAACCGGAAGGAATCTGGAACGGTTCCACCAGGAACGAACGCAGCACCAGCACGATGAACAACACCGGGAAGAACGACTTGCCGTATTCGACCAGCAGCGGCTCTTTGTTCAGCTGCTCGACCACGACCATGTCAGGCTGGCTGACGCTGCCCTGATAGGAGGCGATGGCGGCACGCCGACGCGGGGCCAGGATCAACAGATCGAGCAACGCCAACAGGCCGCAGACAAATACGGCGATGACCAGCAACAGCGGGAAATTTAGTGACATAGGACCTAACTATCCAACCTGAGCACTGCAAGGAAGGCTTCCTGTGGAATTTCCACGTTGCCGACCTGCTTCATGCGTTTCTTACCGGCCTTTTGCTTTTCCAGCAGCTTTTTCTTACGGCTGACGTCACCACCGTAGCATTTGGCCAATACGTTCTTTCTGAGCGCCTTGACGGTTGTCCGCGCCACAATCTGCCCGCCAATGGCGGCCTGGATTGCCACGTCGAACATCTGCCGAGGAATCAGATCCTTCATCTTCTCGGTCAGCTGGCGACCTTTGTAGTGCGAATTGTCACGGTGCACGATCAGCGCCAGGGCGTCGACCTTGTCACCGTTGATCAGCACGTCCAGTTTCACCAGGCTGGCCGATTGGTAACGATCGAAATGGTAGTCCAGAGAAGCATAGCCGCGACTGGTGGATTTCAGGCGATCGAAGAAGTCCAGCACCACTTCGTTCATCGGCAAGTCGTAGGTCACTTGTACCTGAGAGCCGAGGAACAGCATGTCGACCTGTACACCGCGTTTTTCGATGCACAGGGTAATGACGTTGCCCAGGTGCTCTTGCGGCACAAGAATATTGGCGCGCACGATCGGCTCGCGCATGTCTTCGATGGCAGACAGGTCCGGCAGCTTCGACGGGTTATCGACGTAGATCGTCTCGCCGGTCTTGAGCAGCAGCTCGAAGATTACCGTAGGCGCCGTGGTGATCAGGTCCAGGTTGTACTCGCGCTCCAGGCGCTCCTGGATGATTTCCATGTGCAGCATGCCGAGGAAGCCGCAGCGGAAGCCGAAGCCCAGGGCGTCGGAGCTTTCCGGCGTGTATTGCAGCGACGAATCGTTGAGGGTGAGCTTTTGCAGCGCCTCGCGGAAGTCTTCGAAGTCGTCGGAGCTGACCGGGAACAGGCCGGCGTACACCTGCGGCTGAATGCGCTTGAAGCCTGGCAGCACGTCGACGTCCGGCGTCGAGCTCAAGGTCAGGGTATCGCCCACTGGCGCACCGTGAATGTCCTTGATGCTGGCAATGATGAAGCCCACTTCGCCGGCCTTCAGGTCAACGGTCGGAGTGTGTTTCGGGTTGAATACACCGACGCTGTCCACCAGGTGGATCTTGCCGGTGGACTTGACCAGGATCTTGTCGCCCTTCTTCACGCGGCCGTGGCGCACGCGCACCAGGGAGACAACGCCCAGGTAGTTGTCGAACCAGGAGTCGATGATCAACGCTTGCAGCGGATCTTCGATGTTGCCGGTCGGCGCAGGAATGGTGGTCACCAGGCGCTCGAGCACTTCATCGACGCCCAGACCGGTCTTGGCAGAGCAAGTGACCGCGTCGGTGGCATCGATGCCGATGATTTTTTCGATTTCTTCCTTGACGCGCTCAGGATCGGCCTGTGGCAGGTCGATCTTGTTCAGCACCGGCATTACTTCCAGGCCCTGTTCGATCGCCGTGTAGCAGTTGGCAACCGACTGCGCTTCAACGCCTTGACCGGCGTCGACCACCAGCAGCGCGCCTTCACAGGCCGCCAGCGAACGGCTGACTTCGTAGGTGAAGTCGACGTGGCCGGGGGTGTCAATGAAGTTCAGCTGGTAGTTGATACCGTCTTTGGCTTTGTAATACAGAGTAACGCTGTGCGCCTTGATGGTGATCCCGCGCTCGCGCTCGAGGTCCATGGAGTCCAGGACCTGGGCTTCCATTTCGCGCTCGGCCAGGCCGCCACACATCTGGATGAAGCGATCGGCCAGCGTCGACTTGCCATGGTCAATGTGGGCGATGATGGAGAAATTGCGGATATGACTCAAATCACTCACGGATCAACACTCAAAAAGGCTGCAGGCATAGCCCGCCGAAAAATAGCCGGGAATTGTACCTGATCCACGGCACTAGCGTCACGTTCGCAGGTCAGACGGCACCTACAAAAACGCCCCGGTCTTGCGACAAGGGCGTTTTTGATCGTCAAAGCGCTCGGAAAAAGCCCGCCATCAACCGGCCCGGCGCAACAGCCAGAGCCCGGCCACGGCACAAATACCCGCCGGCACCAGCACCGAAAGCAACGGTGGGAAGCCGAACACCTGGCTCGAAGGGCCCAGCAGATCCTGAACGATGCGGAAGGTGAAGCCCACCAGCACGCCTGTGAACACCCGTTGACCCAGGGTCACCGAACGCAGCGGACCAAAGATGAAGGAGATCGCCATCAACACCAGGGCGGCAGTCACCAGCGGCTGCAACACTTTGACCCAAAATGCCAGCCAGTAACGGCTGTTGTTCAACCCCTGGTCCGCCAGGTAGTGGATATAACCCCACAGACCGCTGATCGACAGCGACTCTGGCACCATGACCACGGTGCTCAACAGTTGCGGACTCAAGGCCACGTTCCAACGCTCGACCGGGGTCGACACCACTTCAGTGCTGCGCTCGTGGAACACCGTGGTCGTGACGTCCGTCAACTGCCAGTGATCCGTGTCGAACTCGGCACGCTTGGCGAAACTCGCCGACAGCATGTGCCGCTCGCTGTCGATACGATAGCGAGTCACGCCGTACAGGATGCCGTTAGGCTGCACCGAGTTGACGTGAATGAACTCATCGCCCTGGCGGTGCCACAAGCCGTGCTTGGCGCTTTGAGCATCGCCGCTGCCCTGGGCCAGCGAGCGATTGGCCTGCGCGGCGGTTTCAGCGGGCGGAGCGACGTACTCGCCAATCAGCAAGCCAGCCAGCATCAACACCAGCATCGGTTTCATGACCGCCCAGACAATCCGGCCGATCGACACACCGGCGGCGCGCATGATCGTCAATTCACTGTTGCTGGCCAGAGTGCCCAGGCCGATCAGACAACCGATCAGCGCGGCCATCGGCAGCATTTCGTACATCCGGCGCGGCGCCGTCAGCGTCACATAGCCCAGCACATCGACCAGGGTGTAGGTATCGCTGACCTCACCCATCTCGTCGATGAAGGCAAACAGCGTCGCCAGACCAAGAATGATCCCGAGCACCGCGAGAATAGCCATGAACACGCTGCTACCAATGTAGCGATCCAGCTTAACCACGGGCCACCTCCAGCGCGCTGCGGCGACTCGCCCGCTTCAAGCGCAAAGGTTCCCAATAAAGCAGGCCCAGGCCAATGGTCAGGAAAATCCCGTGCACCCACCACAAGCCCACCGCGGCGGGAATCTTGCCTTTATCCAGGGCACCGCGGGCGGCAATCAGAATGCTCAGGTAAGCCATATAAAGAAGAATCGCCGGCAATAATTTGAGGAATCGGCCCTGACGCGGGTTGACCCGCGCCAGCGGCACCGCCATCAAGGTCACGATGAACACCAGCAATGGCAGCGAGATGCGCCATTGCAATTCGGCGCGCATGCGAATGTCTTCACTCCCGATCAACATACGGGTCGGCATCGCATCGCGGTCGGTGACTTCGTCGCTGACTTCCGGTTTTGGCAGCAACACACCGTACTCGTCGTACTTGATCGCCCGGTAGTCGGCCTGCCCCGGACTACCGTCATAGCGATAGCCGTTATCCAGGATCAGGTAGCGGTTTCCGTCCGGGCGAATTTCCTGACGCCCCTTTTCCGCCACCAGCACGGAAATTCCGCGATCCTTGTTGTTGGAACTGATGTTCTTCTGCGAGATGAACACGCCACCCAGGTTCACGCGATCATCCGACATGCGCTCGGTATAGGTGACCCGGGTGCCGTCACGCAGGGACTGGAAGCGCCCCGGCTCCAGGGTATCGAATTCGGTGAGGGCATCCTGCTTGTTCAGCAGCAACTGAAACTGATTGGCTCCCTGTGGCGCCAGGCTCAGGCTCAGCCACGCGACGACGAGTGCAACCAGGGTGGCCGGAAACATCGTCATCCAGACCAGCCGCTGCTGGCTCATGCCGGTGGCCGAGAGCACGGTCATTTCGCTTTCGAGGTACATCCGCCCGTAGGACAACAGGATCCCGAGAAACAGCCCCAGCGGCAGGATCAGCTGGAGGAACCCCGGCATGCGAAAGCCCATGATCAGGAACAGCGAGCCCGGATCCAGCAGGCCCGAGGCCGCCTGCGCGAGGTATTTGATGAAGCGACCGCTCATGATGATGACCAGCAGCACGGCGCTGACGGCGCTCAAGGTCAACAGGACTTCGCGGGACAGATAACGGAAGACGATCAAACCAGACACTCCAGGGTTGTCAGGCTAAGGCGGCCAAACAAGCAAACATATCGGACAGCCCGCAAGACAGAGCCGCCGAAAAAAGATGGCGCATTATCCTGTGATTGGGTGCGCCTGTCACTGCGCAATGCGTTGGGCAGGTGTAGGAGCGAGCTTGCTCCGGGCGGCGTTCCGACGATGGTCGTCAATGATAACGCGGGGAGCCTGAAGCCCCGCGGTGGTCTCGGGTTCTTCGCGAGCAGGCTCGCTCCTACAGGGTCGTCAATTCCATGAAGATCGTACAACCGAGGGTTGTCAGCCGCCGGTAGCGAGGTTCAAACTGCGGCCTTTGTCGCCGGTCGATCCTGGCGCCTTTCTTTTATAAGCAATCGACGCACATAAGGTGTCGGGCGCATGCGTGATAACCATCAATTCAGGGACCCGGACATGGAACTGGTTGTAAAAAGCGTCAACCCGGAAACGTTGAAGACCGCCACTCTCGTGGTCTCCGTCGGCGAAGGCCGCAAGCTCGGCGCCGTTGCCAGACAACTCGACGAACTGAGCGGCGGCGCGATCAGCGCAGTGCTCAAGCGCGGCGACCTGGCCGGCAAGGTTGGCCAGAGCCTGTTGCTGCACAGCCTGCCGAACCTCAAGGCCGAGCGTGTGCTGCTGGTAGGCACTGGCAAGGACGACGAGCTGGGTGACCGCCCGTTCCGTAAAATCATCGCCGGCATCCTCAATACCCTGAAGGGCCTGGGCGGCAGCGACGCGGTACTGGCCCTCGACGAAGTCGTGGTCAAGGGCCGCGACAGCTATGGCAAGACCCGCCTGCTGGCCGAAACCCTGGTGGACGGCGAGTACAGCTTCGAGCAGTTCAAGAGCCAGAAAGCCGAACCCCGCGCCCTGAAGAAAATCACCCTGCTGACCATTAAGGCCGCTCAAGCTGAAGTGCAGCGCGCCGTGACCCACGCCACTGCCATCGCCAACGGCATGGCCTTCACCCGTAACCTGGGCAACCTGCCACCCAACATCTGCCACCCGACCTTCCTCGGTGAGCAGGCGAAAGACCTCGGCAAGGAATTCAAGGATCTGAAAGTCGAAGTCCTCGACGAGAAGAAGATCAAGGCCCTGGGCATGGGTTCGTTCTACGCCGTAGGCCAGGGCAGCGCCCAGCCGCCACGCCTGATCGTCATGCAATACAACGGCGGCAAGAAATCCGAGAAGCCGTATGCGCTGGTCGGCAAAGGCATCACCTTCGACACCGGCGGCATCAGCCTCAAGCCCGGCGCCGGCATGGATGAAATGAAGTACGACATGGGCGGTGCCGCCAGCGTGTTCGGCACCCTGCGTGCCGTGCTGGAGCTGAAGCTGCCGATCAACCTGGTGTGCATCCTGGCCTGTGCCGAGAACATGCCGAGCGGCAACGCTTCGCGCCCTGGCGACATTGTCACCACCATGAGCGGCCAGACCGTGGAAATCCTCAACACCGACGCCGAAGGCCGTCTGGTGCTGTGCGACGCCCTGACCTACTCCGAGCGCTTCAAGCCGCAAGCGGTCATCGACATCGCGACCCTGACCGGTGCCTGCGTGGTCGCCCTGGGTTCCCACACGTCGGGCCTGCTGGGCAACAACGACGAACTGATCGGCCAACTGCTGAGCGCCGGCAAGGCTGCCGACGACCGCGCCTGGCAACTGCCGCTGTTCGATGAGTATCAGGAACAGCTGGACAGCCCGTTCGCCGATATCGCCAACATTGGCGGCCCGAAAGCCGGCACCATCACCGCCGCCTGCTTCCTGTCGCGCTTCACCAAGAACCTGAACTGGGCGCACCTGGACATCGCCGGCACCGCCTGGACCAGCGGCGGCAAGGACAAGGGCGCCACTGGCCGTCCGGTTCCTCTGCTGACCCAATACCTGCTGGACCGCGCCAAAGCCTGAAACCAATGACCCTGGGGGGCATTGCTTTCGGGCAGTGCCCCCAAGGGCTCAGGAACCGCAATGACCAAAGTCGACTTCTATATCCTGCCCAGCGCCGATCCTTCGGCACGCCTGGATTTCGCTTGCAAGCTCACCGAAAAGGCCTGGCGCATGGGGCACCGTGTCTACCTGCATTGCAGTGACGCGGCCCAACGCAACGATCTCGACGCACGCCTCTGGACGTTCAAGGGTGAAAGCTTCGTTCCCCACGGCCCCGCCGAAAACGAACCGGATGGCTTGATTGTCCTGGGTCTGGGTGACGATTGCGGTCAACATCAGGACTTGCTGGTCAATCTCGACCTGAAAGTCCCGGCCTTCGCCCAGCGTTTCGCCCGCGTGGCGGAAGTGGTGGTGGAAGACCCGACGATTCGCCAGGCCGCGCGGGAGAGTTTCCGTTTCTACCGCGAACAGGGCTATCCTCTGCAAGATCACCGTTTACAGCGACTCTGAGCCTTCCAATGGACACTCCAAAACCGCTGCAACAGTCCGCGCACCTGCTGGACGACCTTGAGTCGATCCGCCAATTGCTCGGCGATGACAACCTGCAACCGCCCCTGCTGACCGACACGGTCGAGGAAGGCGATCAGGAACAGATTCCCATGTTGTTCGACGCGGTCAGCGAGCCTTCGCCGCCCGTCGAACCGACAGCCCCCGCCCCGATCGTAGAGCCGGTCATCGCGGCTGCGCCGGCGCCTGCCGCCAGCAAGAACCCGGATGACCTGTTGCACTTGGACAACGAACTGCGCGCCGCCGCGCAGTTGATCATGCAAGACGTGATCGACGATTTCGCCCCGCACATCGAGACCGAAATCAAACGCCGCCTCAGTGCACGACTGGAGCGGTTGTTGAGCCAGTACAACGATTGAACAACTTGCGGTGAGGGCTCTTCTGTGGGAGCGAGCTTGCTCGCGATGAGGGCGTCATATTCAACATTGATGTGTCTGTTCGACCGCTATCGCGAGCAAGCTCGCTCCCACAAAAAGCCCCCTGCAACAGGTTGAATCTTCAGGTGCTGAGATATCGCCCGATCAACGCGATCCCGCTGGCCAGCACCAGCCACGTCACCAGGCGCACGAACCCCTCGCGGGACATCCGCATGGTCAGGCGCCGCCCAATCCACAGCCCCAGCACCATCGCCGGCAACAGACACACCGCCAGCACCAGCAATGGCAGATCGGCATACACACCGGCGATTGCAAACAGACTCAATCGCACCACCGTACTGCAACTGATCAGTGCGCTCTGGGTGGCCCGGGCCGCCTCCTTGGGCAACCGACTGTTCAGATAGATCGCATAGAGAAAGCCGCCGCTGCCAAACAATGCGCCAAACATCCCGCCCACCGTGCCCATCGGCAGAGCCCACACGGCAGACAACTGCGTCGGGCGGGTTTTGACCCACAGGCTGTAGATCGCATAGGCGCTGATAAACAGCCCCATCAACAACAGCAACAGATCGGACTTGAGGTTCAGCAGGAAAATCACCCCCAGCGTGCAGCCCACCGCCATGCAGGGCAACAACCGCAAGAGCTCCGGCCGGGCGACATCCCGCCGCGAAGGCAACAGGTTGCCGAATGCCGCGACAAAATCGAGCAACACCAGCAACGGCACGATCTTCGACAGCGGCATGAACAGAATCAGAATCGGCCCCGCGATCAACGCCGTTCCGAACCCGGCGATGCCGAATACAATGTAGGCCAGGGCGATGCCCGCGCCGATGACCAGCCAGTCCATGGCGCTGAAAGGCCATTGGTTCAACAACGTCAATACGCTCATTGCAGCGTTCCTCTACTTTAAGTTCGCTGACTTTAGCCATCGCCGAGCGTTGCGACTAATATCATCAAAGCCACTAACCCATCTCAAAAAGGCATGCCTTGTGCTTTCAACCCGGCAACTGCGTTACTTCGTTGAAATCGCTGAATGCGGCAGCTTCGGCGCCGCAGCCGAGCGCCTGTTCATCGCCCAATCGGCCCTGAGCCGGCAAATCAAGGACATGGAAGTCCACCTGCAAACCCCACTTTTCGAACGTACTGCACGGCGGCCCCAGCTCACTCCAGCGGGTGAGGCTTTCTTACCCCGCGCCAAAAACCTGTTGAGCGAGCTGATCAAAGCCAGCGAGACGGCCACCAGGATCGGCAAAGGTCAACACGGCACCTTACGCTTGAGCCATTCCAGCACTGTGCCCATGAGCGGCCGACTGCTGCGCAGCGTCGGCCGTTATCTCGAACATCATCCTGGCGTGTCCATGGACATCGCTCAGTTGTCTTCCGAGGCGCAGCTGCAAGAGTTGGCAGACGGCCGACTGGACATCGGCCTATTGCGCCTGCCAGTGCTGCGTCAGTGTGAAGAGGTGCAAATCGCCCCGCTGTACGACGAACCTTTGCTGGTGGCAGTCCCACCCGATCACTGGCTGGCGAGGGACAAATCCGGGCAGAAGATCAACCTGGGGCAGCTACGCGACGAAGCGTTTATTTCCATCCCTCATCCCCAGCGAGGCGGTCTAAGCTACCTTTCTGCCGAGTTGTGCATGCGCCAAGGCTTCTTTCCCAAAGCAGCTCGGGTAATTTCGCGTAAAACCACGCAACTGCAACTGATCCAGGCGGGATTTGGTATCGCCCTCTTGCCGGAATCGATGCAAGACATTGCGCCGCCCAACGTTCGTTTCCTGCCTTTGGCAGACCCCGGCAGCCATAGCTGCGTCGCTCTGGCGTACCGCAAACACCCCACAGCACTGGTTCAACAGTTCCTCGAGCATTTGGTCATATAGGGGTCGTGCATTCACTTGAAGAATGCCTTTAAACTGCGCCCCATGATTAAAGATCCCTTTGCAAGACTCGGCCTGGACCGCGAAGTCCTGACCGTCAGCCAGCTCAACGGCCGCGCGCGGGTGTTGCTCGAAGACGTGTTCAGCAACATCTGGGTAGAGGGCGAAATCTCCAACCTCGCCCGCCCGGCGTCCGGCCACGTGTATTTCACGCTCAAGGACAGCGGCGCCCAGGTGCGTTGCGCGCTGTTCCGGCAGAACGCGGCCCGGGTTCGCCAGGCCTTGAAGGACGGGCTAGCGGTCAAAGTGCGCGGCAAGGTCTCGTTGTTCGAGGGGCGCGGGGATTATCAACTGATCCTCGACACCGTGGAGCCGGCCGGCGATGGCGCCTTGCGCCTGGCTTTCGATGCACTCAAGGAAAAGCTCAGCGCCGAAGGCCTGTTCAGTGCCGAGCGCAAGGTCCCGCTACCGGCGCATCCGCAACGCATCGGCATCATCAGTTCGCCCACCGGGGCGGTGATCCGCGACATCATCAGCGTGTTCCGCCGTCGCGCACCGCAGGTGCAGTTGACGCTGATCCCCACCGCCGTACAGGGCCGCGAAGCCACCGCACAGATTGTCCGTGCGCTGAAACTGGCGGATGCCCGGGGTTTCGACGCCCTGATCCTGGCCCGGGGTGGCGGTTCGCTGGAAGACCTCTGGTGTTTCAACGAAGAAGCCGTGGCCCGTGCCGTGGACGCTTGCGTGACGCCGATTGTCAGCGCGGTCGGTCATGAAACCGACGTGTCGATCAGCGACTTCGTCGCCGATGTTCGCGCGCCCACCCCTTCCGCTGCCGCCGAATTGCTGGCTCCGGACTCCAGTGACCTGGTGCGTCGGGTCGAGAGCCTGCACCGCCGGCTGGTGATGCGCATGCGTGACCGTTTGATGCGCGACCGCCTGCGCCTGGAAGGTATCTCTCGCCGCCTGCGTCATCCCGGCGAGCGCCTGCGCCAGCAAGCGCAACGCCTGGATGACCTGGACATGCGCATGCGCCGCGCGTTCGAGCGTAGCCTCAACACCCGTCGCGAACGCTTGATCCGTCTGGAAACCCGTCTGGCCGCACAACATCCGGGCCGGCAACTGGCAATGTTGCGCCAGCGCCTCGACAGCCTGGCCGAACGCCTGCCGCGTGCCATCCGCGAAGGGCTGAAGAACCGGCGCCTGCAATTGCACAGCCAGATGCAGACCCTGCATGTGGTCAGCCCGCTGGCGACCCTCGGCCGTGGCTACAGCATTTTGCTGGACGAGCGCGGCAATGCGATCCGCAACGCCGCGCAAACCCATACCGGTCAGCGCCTGAAAGCCAAGCTGGGCGAAGGCGAACTGCAAGTGCGGGTCGAAGACAACCACCTGACGCCTGTCACCCTTTCTTTACTGGACTGATCCATGCCACGTTTCCTGGCTCCATTGCTGTTGCTGCTCCTGACTTTTAACGCCCACGCCGACAGCTACATCACCCGCCTGTTGAACAAACCGGTGCCGGGCGGCGTGGCGGTGGTGGATCTGGGCCCGTCTACCCAGGCGCCAAAAGCCAGTTATCAAGGCAAACCCGTGCTGGTCGTGAAGGAGCAGAACAACTGGCTGGCCATAGTCGGTGTGCCGCTGACGGTCAAGCCGGGGGCCCAATCGATCAGCAGCGGCGGCCGCCATCTGAATTTTACGGTTGGCAACAAGAAATACCCGGAACAGCGCATCACCCTGAAAAACACCCAACAGGTCAATCCAGACCCGGAAAACCTCAAGCGCATCGAGCGTGAACTGGCTGAGCAGATTGCCGCTTACCGCACGTTCAGCCCCAATACGCCAAGCAACCTGCTGCTGGACAAACCGGTGAACGGGCCGCTGTCGAGCAAGTTTGGCGTGCGGCGCTTCTTCAACGGTGAGGAGCGCAATCCTCATTCGGGTCTGGATTTCGCGGTGGGCGCCGGCACACCGATCAAGACCCCGGCCGCGGGCAAGGTGATCCTGATCGGCAACTACTTCTTCAATGGCAATACGGTGTTCGTCGACCATGGCCAGGGCTTCATCAGCATGTTCTGCCATATGTCGAAAATCGACGTGAAGGTGGGGCAACAGCTGGCCCGAGGTGGTGTGGTTGGCAAGGTCGGGGCGACCGGCCGGGCGACAGGGCCGCATATGCACTGGAACGTCAGCCTGAACGATGCGCGGGTGGATCCGGCCATTTTCATTGGGGCGTTTCAGCCCTGAACCTTCACCGAGGCTGATGGCCTCTTCGCGGGCAAGCCCGCTCCCACAGGTACAGCGCAATCCCTGTGGGAGCGGGCTTGCCCGCGAAGACGGCATTCCAGTCACCAGAAGAATCCAAAGTTGCCGCTTTCTCCAATTGCGCACCACTCAAACCTCGCGCAAACAACAGAACAATCATTGCCAATCACAGCAATAAAATCTCGATAAATACCCACCCACGAGTATTCCTCTCAATTTTTTTCGACTGCTTGCCATCCTTCCCCCCCAAGGTTAGGGTTGAAGGCATGAAAACCTCTCACACCCTCATTCAGCTCCGTCAGCACAGCAGCCTGTGCCTTGTCAGTGCACGACTGCCGGGCTGAATCGTGGTGCCTCGTCCCAAGCGTTAGTCCAAGAACTTTTGATCCACCGGCAGGCCGCCTTTTTTCGGCCCACACAATAAGGATTTCCCGATGAGCATGCTCAAAGACCCGTCTTCGAAATACCGCGCGTTCCCGACCATCGATATTCCGGACCGCACCTGGCCATCGAAAACCATCACCGCCGCGCCGATCTGGTGCAGTTCCGACCTGCGCGACGGCAACCAGTCGCTGATCGAGCCGATGGACGCCGTCAAGAAGCTGCGCTTCTGGAAAACCCTGGTGCAGGTCGGCGTGAAGGAAATCGAAGCGTCGTTCCCGGCCGCTTCGCAAACCGACTTCGATTTCGTCCGTACCCTGATCGAAGGCAACCACATCCCGGACGACACCACCATCCAGGTGCTGACCCAGGGCCGTGAAGACCTGATCGAGCGCACCTTCGAATCCCTGCGCGGCGCGAAGAAAGCCATCGTTCACCTGTACAACGCGACCTCCCCTTCCTTCCGCCGCATTGTCTTCAACCAGGACAAGGACGGGGTCAAGGCCATCGCCGTGAACGCCGCCAAGCTGTTCGTCAAATACGCAGCCATGCAGCCGGACACCGAGTGGACCTTCGAATACTCGCCGGAGACCTTCAGCGCCACCGAGCTGGAGTTCGCCAAGGAAGTCTGCGACGCGGTCATCGAAGTCTGGAACCCGACGCCTGAGCACAAGATGATCCTCAACCTGCCGGCCACCGTCGAATGCGCGACCCCGAACATCTATGCCGACCAGATCGAATGGTTCGGCCGTCACATCAACCGTCGTGACAGCGTGATCATCAGCCTGCACACCCACAACGACCGTGGCACCGGCGTTGCCGCCACCGAACTGGGCCTGATGGCTGGCGCCGACCGTGTCGAAGGCTGCCTGTTCGGCAACGGCGAGCGTACCGGCAACGTCGACCTGGTGACCGTGGCCCTGAACCTCTACACCCAGGGCGTGAACCCTGAGCTGGACTTCTCCGACATCGACGGCGTGCGCAAAGTCGTCGAAGAGTGCAACCAGATCCAGGTACACCCGCGTCACCCGTACGTCGGCGACCTGGTGCACACCGCGTTCTCCGGCTCGCACCAGGATGCGATCCGCAAGGGCTTCGCCCAGCAGAAATCCGATGCCTTGTGGGAAGTGCCGTACCTGCCGATCGACCCGGCTGACATCGGCCGCAGCTACGAGGCGGTCATCCGCGTCAACAGCCAGTCGGGCAAGGGTGGTATCGCCTACCTCCTGGAGCAGGAATACGGCATCAGCCTGCCACGTCGCATGCAGATCGAATTCAGCCAGGTCGTACAACGTGAAACCGACCGCCTGGGCCTTGAGATGACCGCCCAGCAAATCCACGCGCTGCTGCACAGCGAGTACTTGCAAGCCAACACCCCGTACGCGCTGGTCAGCCATCGCCTGCAGGAAGAAAACGGTCACAGCGCCGTCGAAGTGGAAGTGGCCAGCAAAGGCCAGGGCGAGACCAACCTGCACTGGCGCGGCAAGGGCAACGGTGCCCTGGAAGCGCTGGTGGCCGGCCTGCCGATCCCGGTGGAAATCATGGACTACAACGAGCACGCCATTGGCGCGGGCACCAATGCCAAGGCCGCGGCCTACATTGAACTGCGCGTGAACGGCGAACGTGCAGTGCATGGCGTCGGCATCGATGAAAACATCACCACCGCCAGCTTCAAGGCCCTGTTCAGCGCGCTGAACCGTTCGCTGAGCCAGCCGGAAGCGAAAGCGGCGTAATCGGCCTTCACTGAAATGCAAAAGGCCCCGGGGTTTGCACCTCGGGGCCTTTTGTTTGCCTGTCCGCTTTTGTGTTGTTTGTCCCGGCCCCATCGCGAGCAAGCTCGCTCCCACAGGGTATGTGGGCGTACACAAAATTTGTGTTCGCAACGGTCAACTGTGGGAGCGGGCTTGCCCGCGAAGAGGCCCTGTCAGGCAGCGAAAATCTCAGGTGAACTCGAAGGTATCGGCATCCAGATTCGCCGGAAACCGTGTGCGATAAGCTTGAAGGTCTGCGGCATTCAGAACGACCTGAAACACCCCATCCGCCTCTCCTGCGCTCAGCAACGTCTCACCCTGGAAATCCAACACCTGGCTGTCCCCGGTATAGGCAAAGCCTTTGCCATCGGTGCCAACGCGATTGACTGCCGCCACGTAGCACAGGTTCTCGATCGCCCGCGCCGGCAGCAGACGGTTCCAATGCTGGCGTCGCGCACCCGGCCAGTTCGCGGTGTACAGCAGCAGATCCGTGTCCTGAGCGTCACGACTCCACACCGGGAAGCGCAAGTCGTAGCAAATCAGCGGCCGCACGCGCCAGCCCTTTAACTCGAACTGCACCTGACGCTCGCCCGGGGTGTAGTGGTTGTGCTCACCGGCCATGCGGAACAGGTGACGCTTGTCGTAATGCAGCACCTCGCCATCCGGGCGTGCCCACAACAGGCGATTGCGGTGACTGCCGTCGGCGGCCTGGATGATCACGCTGCCGGTAATCACGGCATCAAGTCTTGCCGCCTGAACCCGCAGCCACTTGCTGGTGGGGCCGTTTTCCGATTCCGCGAGGGTCTCGGACTCCATGGAAAAACCGGTGGTGAACATCTCCGGCAGTATGATCAGGTCAGCACCGCGAGCCTGCTCCAGCAAGGGCTCGAAATGCTCCAGGTTGGCCTGACGGTCGTGCCAGACCAGGGATGTCTGGATCAGCGCCACGGTCAGGTTCGGCAATGCACTCAGATCACGCATAGTTTTTCCGCCGCTTCACGCAGGGTCTCCTCACGCTTGGCGAAGCACAACCGCACCAGGCGCTGCCCTTCAGGCGGTGTCTGGTAGAACACCGAGATCGGGATACTGGCCACACCATGCTCGCGAGTCATCCACAGGGCCATCTCGACATCATTGAGGTCCGGGCGGATCTGCGAGTAATCGACCAACTGGAAATAGGTGCCGGAAGCCCGAGTGAAACTGAAACGCGACGGCGCCAGCAGATCGCAGAACAGATCACGCTTGGCCTGATAGAAATCCGGCAGCTCTTCGACGTGCTCAGGGTGCTCGGCCATAAAATCGGCCAAGGCATATTGCAGCGGCGTCACACCACAGAAATTGACGTACTGGTGCACCTTGCGCAACTCCGCCGTCAGGGCCGGCGGCGCGACCACGTAGCCGGTTTTCCAGCCAGTGACGTGGTAGGTCTTGCCGAACGAGCTGACCACGAAAGCACGCTGATACAGCTCTTCATGGGCCAGCACGCTGACATGGGGCACGCCGTCGAACACCAGGTGTTCGTAGACCTCGTCGCTGATCACATAGATGTCGCGATCGCGGATCAAGGCGGCCAACCGATCGAGTTCGGCACGACTGATCAATGCGCCACTGGGGTTGTGCGGGGAGTTGAGAATGATCATCCTCGTGCGCGGGCTCAGTGCCTGGGCAAGCTTCTCGAAGTCGATACTGAAATCGTTCAAGCCCAGTTGTACGTGCACGCAACGACCGCCGGCCAGCTCTACCGAGGGCTCGTAGCTGTCGTATGCCGGGTCAAACACGATGACTTCGTCGCCGCGGTGGATAACCGCCTGAATGGCACAGAAAATCGCTTCGGTCGCGCCTGGGGTGACCGTCACTTCAGTATCCGCATCCACCTGCGTGCCATAGCTGCGGGCGATCTTCACCGCAATCTGCTGACGCAACACCGGCAGGCCGGTCATCGGCGAATACTGGTTGTGGCCACTGGCGATATGCCGGCCGACCGCATCGCACAGGGCCTGCGGGGCCGCGAAATCGGGAAAGCCCTGGGACAGATTGAGCGCGCCGGTCTGTGCCGCGAGCTGAGACATCTGCGTGAAGATGGTGATGCCGACATTCGGCAGCTTGCTGGTGATCATCGATAACCCCTTGCAGGTGAGCTGCAAGTTTCAAGCTGCAAGCTGCAAGTGGTCAAGCGCCAAACCTCCAGACGCAAAAAAGGGCCTTGGAAAGGCCCCTTTTCGCTTTGACTTGAAGCTTGCAGCTGCTTTTATCGCTTATCGCGGCGCTTCTTGTCGGCCTTCTTGTGGTGCGACATCAAACGACGCTTCTTGTTGACCTGACGGTCGGTGAGCGTGTTCTTGTTGCCTTCGTACGGGTTCTCGCCACCCTTGAACTCGATGCGGATCGGCGTACCGACCAGCTTCAGGACACGGCGGTAAGTGTTTTCCAGGTAACGCACGTAGGACTTCGGCACCTTCTCGATCTGGTTGCCGTGGATCACGATGATTGGCGGGTTTGCACCACCGAGGTGGGCATAACGCAGCTTGATCCGGCGGCTGTTGACCATCGGCGGCTGGTGCTCGCTGACCGCATCTTCGAGGATCTGGGTCAGGCGGCTGGTCGGCCAACGGGTAACCGCAGACTTGAACGAGTTCTGTACCGACGCGTAGAGGTTGCCCACGCCGGTGCCGTGCAAGGCCGAGATGAAGTGGATATCGGCGTAGTCAACGAAGAACAGCCGACGTTGCAGCTCGACCTTCACGAAGTCGCGCTCGCTCGGCGTCATGCCGTCCCACTTGTTGATCGCGATGACCAGCGCACGACCCGATTCAATGGCGAAGCCCAACAGGTTGAGGTCGTGATCGACCACACCTTCGCGGGCGTCCATCACGAAGATCACCACGTTGGCGTCTTTGATCGCCTGCAGGGTTTTGACCACGGAGAACTTTTCGACTTCTTCGTGGATCTTGCCGCGCTTGCGCACACCGGCCGTATCGATCAGCGTGTACTTCTCGTCGTTACGTTCGAACGGGATGTAGATACTGTCGCGGGTGGTGCCGGGTTGGTCGTAGACGATGACCCGATCTTCACCGAGCATGCGGTTGACCAGGGTCGACTTGCCGACGTTCGGACGGCCGATGATCGCGATCTTGATCCCGTCTTTTTCGCTTGGGCCAGGAATGCGCTTGGCTTCCTCGCCTTCGGCGACAACCTCTTCCTCTTCGCCTTCCTGCGGCTCGTCTTCGTCACGCGGGAATTCACTCAGTGCCGCTTCCAGCAACTGGGTGATACCACGGCCGTGGGCACCGGCGATCGGGATCGCATGGCCCATGCCCAACGGGGCGAATTCGGCGCGGGCCATTTCCGGGTCGATGTTGTCGACCTTGTTGGCGACCACGTGGGAACGCTTGTTACGTTTGCGCAAATGCTCGGCGATCATCTGGTCGGCGGCGGTAAAACCGGCCTTGGCATCTACCAGGAACAGAACGACATCGGCTTCTTCGATGGCCAGCAGCGACTGCTCGGCCATCTTTTCGTCCATACCGTGCTCGTCACCGGAGATACCGCCGGTGTCGATCAGAATGTAGGAACGCCCTTGCCACTTGGCCTCACCGTACTGGCGATCACGGGTCAGACCGGACAAGTCGCCGACGATGGCGTCACGAGTCCTGGTCAGGCGGTTGAACAAGGTGGACTTGCCGACGTTCGGTCGGCCCACCAGGGCGATTACGGGAACCATGCGGCTCTCCACTTCGTTATTTCAGAAAATACAAAAGCCGCTGCGAGGCAGCGGCTGGTGCTCGGGGCAACACTGCGCGCTTGTCTGTGGGAGCGAGCCTGCTCGCGATAAACGCAAAGGCACCGCGTTCATTCAGGACGCAAACGTTATCGTTGACGTCCATCGCGAGCAGGCTCGCTCCCACATTCATACCCACAAGTGAAGCAGCCTGGGGGGTTAACCCCAAGCATAGTCAAACCTTTACTTGATGGTCAGGGCTTCCAGTTTGCCGCTGTTGCCATACACATAAATCGTGTCACCCACCACCAGCGGACGGGCACGCAGGCCGTCGCTGTCGATGCGCTCGCGGCCGACGAATCGACCGTCCACCTGACTCAGCAGGTGCAGGTAACCTTCCAGGTCACCGACTGCAACGTAGCTGGAGAACACTTCCGGGGCCGACAGTTGACGACGGGCCAGCGAATCGTTGCTCCACAAGGCTGTGGTGGAACGCTCGTCGACGCCTTCAACGGTACCCGAAGACAGGCTTACATAAACGGTGCCAAAGCCCTGGGCGACACCGGCGTAGCTGGAAGCATCACGCTGCCAGAGCTGACGGCCGCTTTGCAGGTCCAGAGCGGCAACGCGCCCCTGATAGCTGGCGACATACAGCGTCTCGCCCGACAGCAGCAAGCCACCGTCGATATCGACCACGCGCTCCAGCTCCGAACGACCTTGCGGGATCGCTACGCGCTGTTCCCACACCGGTACGCCGTTGGAGATGTCCACGGCAACCACTTTACCGGTCGACAGGCCAGCCACCGCGAGGCGGTTGGTCACGATCGGCGCACTGGTGCCCCGCAGGGTCAGAACCGCAGGCGTGCTGTCATAGATCCAGCGACGATCACCGGTGGAGGCATCCAGGCCGATCAGGCGATCGTCCTGAGTCTGAACCACCACAACGTCACCGTTGTTGGCTGGCGGCGCCAGCACTTCGCTGGACACGCGAGCGCGCCACTTTTCTTCACCGTTGATCGCGTCCAGGGCAACGATTTCACCCTTGATCGTACCGATCGTGACCAGACCGTAAGCAACGCCGACAGCGCCGGAAACAGGCAGTTCGAGATCTTTCTTCCATTTGACGTCGCCCGTGTGGCGATCCATCGCCATCAACACGCCAGTGACATCGGCGGCATAGATGGTATCGCCATCGATGGCCGGAACCAGCATGTTGTAGGTTTCGCCCTGACCGTCACCGATCGAACGACTCCACTGCTTTTGCAGAACCACTTCTTCCTTGAAGTCGACCAGTTCGGCCGGAGGCAGTTCTTTTTTGCTGTTGCTGCTGCAACCCGCGGCCAAAATGGCCAGGGCCAGCAATGCTGCATGTTTCCAACGAATCACGTCACGCATCCCCTTTGGCCAGGTCGTCCAGCTTGATTTGCAGGCCACCGACCGCCGCTTCATCCGACAGTGCCGCCTTGGCTTTTTGATACGCCGTGCTCGCCTCGTCGGTACGCCCCAACTGCACCAGCAGATCGCCCTTGAGTTCTTCGCGAGTGGCCAGGAATGCCTTGTCGGCATCGCCTTCGAGCAGCTTCAAGGCTTCATCGGCCTTGTTCTGCGCACCGAGTACCTGGGCCAGACGCTGACGGGCGATTTCGCCCAGCGCCGGGTTGGCCGGCTTGGCGACAATGGCCTTGAGCTCGGTGACCGCGTCGTCCAGCTTGCCGCTGTCGACCGCGACCTTGGCCACGAACAGGCTGCCGTACTGCGCGTAGGCGCTGCCGCCGTACTCGCTGTTAAGCTTGCCGGCCAGGTCCGAAACACGAGCCGCATCAGGCTTGCCGTCAGGCGTCAGCGTGGTTTCGAGCAATTGCTGATAGAGAATCGAGGCGCCTTGCGACTGATTGCTCTGATACTTTTGGAACGCCTGCCAGCCGAACACGATGACCAACGCCAACAGGCCGCCAGTGACCAGGGGCTTACCGTTGCGTGACCACCATTCCTTCAGTTCCATCAAATGTTCGTCTTCGGTACTCGACACCCCAATACTCCTTAATCGCTAATTCGGCTGTTTAGACAGCTTCAACCCTGCACGACGCAGGTGGCCAGGTGCGCTGCAAGCGCATCCCAGGCAATGCTTTGTTGTTCGCCCTGGCCACGCAGGGGTTTGAAACCTACCACTTGCTGGGCCATTTCGTCGTCACCGAGGATCAGCGCGTACAGCGCACCGCTCTTGTCGGCCTTCTTGAACTGGCTTTTGAAACTGCCGGCGCCGGCATTCACTTGCAGGCGCAGGTTGGGCAACTGGTCACGGACACGCTCCGCCAGGGTCAGCCCGGCAAGTTCGGCGGCTTCACCGAAGGCGCAGAGGTAGACATCAACCTGACGGGAGATCTCCTCCGGAATCTGCTCCAGGGTTTCCAGCAACAGCACCAGGCGTTCGATGCCCATGGCAAAGCCAACGCCGGCGGTCGGCTTGCCGCCCATCTGCTCTACCAGGCCGTCGTAACGACCGCCAGCACACACGGTGCCTTGGGCGCCGAGCTTGTCGGTGACCCATTCGAAAACGGTCTTGCTGTAGTAATCCAGCCCGCGAACCAGCTTCGGGTTGATCACGTAGGGAATGCCGGCGGCGTCCAGGCGAGCCTTGAGGCCCTCGAAGTGCACGCGGGATTCTTCGTCGAGGTAGTCGGCCATCTTCGGCGCATCGACCAATACCGCCTGGGTGTCGGCGTTCTTGGTATCAAGAACCCGCAGCGGGTTGGTTTTCAGGCGACGCTGGCTGTCTTCGTCGAGCTTGTCCATGTGCGCCGAGAGGTAATCGACCAGTGCTTCGCGATAACGACCACGGGATTCGCTGGTGCCCAGGCTGTTGAGCTCGAGTTTTACCGCATCGCGGATGCCCAGCTCGCCCCACAGGCGCCAGGTCAACACGATCAGTTCGGCGTCGATGTCCGGACCGTCGAGGTTGAACACTTCGACACCGATCTGGTGGAACTGGCGATAGCGACCTTTCTGCGGACGCTCGTGGCGGAACATCGGACCGATGTACCAGAGTTTCTGAACCTGGCCGCCGCCGGTGATGCCATGTTCCAGCACCGCGCGCACGCAAGCCGCCGTGCCTTCAGGGCGCAGGGTCAGGGAGTCGCCGTTGCGGTCGTCGAAGGTGTACATCTCTTTTTCGACGATGTCGGTCACTTCACCGATGGAGCGTTTGAACAGCTCGGTGAACTCGACGATCGGCATGCGGATCTGCTTGTAACCGTAGTTATCCAGCAGGCGCGAAACGGTGCCTTCGAAATGACGCCACAGGGGGGTCTGTTCGGGCAGGATGTCGTTCATGCCACGAATGGCTTGCAATGACTTGCTCACTTTAAATCCTTAAATTCGTTCGGCTCTTCAGTCAGGTTCAGCCGCGCGCAATTACGGCAGCGTCAGCTTCGACCTTTTCGGCCGCTTTCTGACGGATCAAGCGTTCAAGCTCATCCACCAGATTGTCATTCGTCAGTTTCTGCGACGGCTTGCCGTCGATGTAGATCAGGTTTGGCGTGCCGCCGGTCAAGCCGATATGGGCTTCCTTGGCTTCGCCCGGGCCGTTGACCACGCAACCGATCACCGCGACATCCAGCGGCACCAGCAAATCCTCGAGGCGCCCTTCCAGCTCGTTCATGGTCTTGACCACATCGAAGTTCTGCCGCGAGCAGCTCGGGCAGGCGATGAAGTTGATGCCACGGGAACGCAGGTGCAGGGATTTGAGAATGTCGTAGCCGACTTTCACTTCCTCGACCGGGTCGGCGGCCAACGAGATGCGGATAGTATCGCCAATCCCTTCGGCGAGCAGCATACCGAGGCCCACGGCAGATTTCACTGTGCCTGAACGCAAACCACCGGCTTCGGTGATGCCCAGGTGCAGTGGCTGGACGATTTCCTTGGCCAGCAGGCGGTACGCTTCGACGGCCATGAACACGTCGGAGGCTTTCACGCTGACCTTGAAGTCCTGGAAGTTCAGGCGTTCAAGGTGCTCGACGTGACGCAAGGCAGACTCGACCAGCGCAGCAGGCGTGGGTTCGCCGTATTTCTTCTGCAGGTCTTTTTCCAGGGAACCGGCGTTCACGCCGATACGGATCGGGATCCCGCGGTCACGGGCGGCATCGACCACCGCGCGCACGCGGTCTTCGCGACCGATGTTGCCCGGGTTGATCCGCAGGCAATCGACCCCCAGCTCGGCGACGCGCAACGCGATGCGGTAGTCGAAGTGGATGTCGGCGACCAAGGGGACTTTGACCAGTTGCTTTATCTTGCCGAAGGCTTCGGCGGCGTCCATGTCCGGTACGGAAACCCGCACGATATCGACGCCGGCCGCTTCCAGGCGATTGATTTGCGCAACCGTGGCCGCGACATCGTTGGTGTCGCTGTTGGTCATGCTCTGCACAGCGATAGGCGCATCGCCGCCAACAGGCACGTTACCGACCCAGATCTTGCGGGATTCGCGACGTTTGATTGGAGATTCGCCGTGCATGACTTATTGACCCAACTTCAGGCGAGCAGTCTCGCCACTGGTGAACGGAGCGACATCGACTGGCTGGCCGTTGTAGCTGACCTGAGCGCCACGGGCAAAGCCCAGGCGTACGGAAAACGGTGGTTTGCCATTGACTGCCAGGCTGTCGCCTTTGCGTTTGAGACCGCTGAACAGCACCTTGCCGCTACCGTCGGTCACTTGTGTCCAGCAATCGGAGGTGAACTGCACCTGAACCTGGCCCTGACCGGCCACAGGTGCGGCTGGCGCTTGAGCAGGAGCCGCAGCGGCTACCGGTGCAGTCACCGCAGGGACCGCGGCGGCAGGCGCTGCCGGGGCCGGAGTTGCCGGGGTCACCGGCACTGCGACAACGGGCGCGGTAGTGTGCGCGGGTGCAGCTGGCGTGGTCGGCGCTGCGGGGGCAACTGGCGCAGTCACTTGAGCCTGCTCCGGTGCTTCAGCCGGAGCCTCGGCCTGTGGCAGCGCGAGAGCGGTACCGCCTTCGGTCTGACCTTCCACGACGGCCTGGTCTTCCGGCTCGTCCAGCGGATGAATCTGAGTGGTACCGTCGGCGCCTTCGACTTCTACGTGCTCTGGTGCCAGACCGATCAGGTCCTTGGTGCGCATCGAGGTCTGATCCTGCCACCAGACGAAACCGCCACCGATCACCGCTACCAGCAACAGCAGGCTGACGATTCGCAAAATGGTGTGGGAAACCCGGACCGGCTCTTCAATACGACCCAGGCTATGAACATTGCTGCCCTGGGAGTCGGTACCGGTGGATTGATCGAATTGCTGGACCAGAACGGCCTGGTCCATGCCGAGCAACTTGGCATAGGCGCGAATATAACCACGGGCAAAGGTATGCCCGGGCAGCTTGTCGAAAGCGCCGGCTTCCAGATTGCTCAAGGAAGTGGTGGTGAGGTTGAGCTTGAGGGCCACTTCGGCCAGCGACCAGCCATTGCTTTCGCGGGCCTGGCGCAAAGTCTCACCGGGGTTAACGCGATTCGCTGCTACAACTTCGGGATGCGCCGCTTTCATCATTGCTCCGACAGGTATTGCTGATATTCCGGCGTACCGGGATAGAGTCTTTTAAGTTGCAGGCCTTTACTTGCAACCTTGTCGCGATCTTCGAACACTTTTGCCAGCCGAACGCCGAGCAATAGACTACGTGCATTTTGCTCGGAGAGCTGGCTGAAACGGTCGTAATAATCTCGCGCGGGCACATAATGCCTGTCTTCGTAAGACAACTCAGCCATTTCCAGCAATGCACGAGGTTGTTGCCGGTTCAGGCGCAGGGCTTTTTCCAGTTGCTGCAGGGCCAGATCACGCTGGCCGAGCATCGCGGCGGTCATGCCCAGGTTCTCGAACACCCGCGAACGCTCAGGATACAGCGTATCGGCAGCGGCTTGTTCAAAGCGCTCGTAGGCTTCCTTGTAACGTTTCTGCTCGAAAAGAAAACTGCCGTAATTATTGAGGATTCGTGCGTCGCCCGGACGGGAGGACAGCGCCTTGCGAAAATGCTCGTCGGCCAGCTCCGGCTCCATCTCGGCCTGGAACACCAGCCCCAGCGCCGCGTTGGCATCCGGGTCGGAGCCATCGAGTTCCAGGGCTTTTCTCAGCGGAACCTTGGCGCGCTCGGTCATGCCTTGTTGCAAATACCCGATACCGAGTTGCACATACGCCTCACGCGCTTCATCACGGCCCTTGCTGGTCTTCATCGGGTTGTAATCACCCGAAAGCACGCAGCCAGCACACAGGCTGGCCAACAGCAAAAGCAGCGCAAAGCGCAGGGACATAGAGATCCTCTCTTAATTGTTGTTCGCAGTGCTCGAAGCAACATCGCTGTCGGCGTTCAATTCACGCACGGCGATATAACGTTCGCTGCGACGGGTGCGATCCAGCACCTGCCCTACCAATTGACCACAGGCGGCGTCGATGTCTTCACCACGGGTGGTGCGGACGGTGACGTTGAAACCGGCATGATGAAGCTGATCCTGGAAACGACGAATGGCGTTGTTGCTCGGACGCTCGTACCCGGAATGCGGGAACGGGTTGAACGGGATCAGGTTGATCTTGCACGGGATGTTCTTGAGCAGCTCGATCATTTCCACGGCGTGCTCAAGCTTGTCGTTGACGTCCTTGAGCAAGGTGTACTCGATGGTCAGCACACGCTTTTCGCCCAGGGACGACATGTAGCGCTGGCACGACTCGAGCAGCATCTTAAGCGGATACTTCTTGTTGATCGGCACCAATTGGTTACGCAATGCGTCATTCGGTGCGTGCAGGGACAACGCCAGGGAGACGTCGATGTGCTTGGAGAGCTCATCGATCATCGGTACCACGCCGGAGGTCGACAGGGTCACGCGGCGCTTGGAAATGCCGTAGCCCAAGTCGTCCATCATCAGATGCATGGCCGCGACGACGTTGTCGAAGTTCAGCAGCGGCTCACCCATGCCCATCATCACCACGTTGGTGATGGCACGGTCGACGGTTGCCGGGACGCTGCCAAAGGATTTGTTGGCAATCCACACCTGGCCGATGACTTCGGCGGCGGTGAGGTTGCTGTTGAAGCCTTGCTTGCCGGTGGAGCAGAAACTGCAATCCAGGGCACAGCCTGCCTGGGACGAAACGCACAAGGTGCCGCGCTTGCCCTGGGGAATGTACACGGTCTCGACGCAGCTGCCGGATGCCACGCGCACCACCCACTTGCGGGTGCCGTCGCTGGAGATGTCCTCGCTGACCACTTCCGGACCACGGACCTCAGCAACAGCCTTGAGCTTTTCGCGCAAGGCCTTGCTGACGTTCGTCATGGCATCGAAATCATCGACACCAAAGTGGTGAATCCATTTCATTACCTGACCGGCACGGAAACGCTTCTCCCCGATTGAGTCGAAGAATTTTTCCATTTCCTGTTGAGTCAGACCCAGCAGGTTAGTTTTTACAGTCGATGTAGTCATGGATTCACCTTCACTCTTAAGCCAATGCTTAGCGAGTGGTTACTTCAGTAGCTGCGAAGAAGTACGAGATTTCGCGAGCGGCAGCGGCTTCGGAGTCCGAACCGTGTACGGCGTTGGCGTCGATGGAGTCAGCGAAGTCAGCACGGATGGTGCCGGCAGCAGCTTCTTTAGGGTTGGTAGCGCCCATCAGCTCACGGTTCAGAGCGATAGCGTTTTCGCCTTCCAGAACCTGAACGACAACCGGACCGGAGATCATGAAGGCAACCAGGTCGTTGAAGAAACCACGAGCGCTGTGCTCAGCGTAGAAGCCTTCGGCTTCGGCTTTGGACAGTTGCTTCAGTTTCGAAGCTACAACGCGCAGGCCGGCTTTTTCGAAACGAGTGGTGATCTCGCCGATCACGTTTTTAGCAACGGCGTCAGGCTTGATGATGGAGAAAGTACGTTGAACAGCCATGGTGTAACTCCAGAAACGGTAATTTACGAAAAATTAAACCCGCGAATTATACGCGGGTTCTTGGGTATTGCCTAACCTGCGGCGTGGCTCAGTCGCGTTCTTCGATCCAGTGGGCCTGAATGGCCTCCAGGATCTTTTCGCCACAATGCTCAGGCATGTCGTCGAAATCGGGTAATTCCATTACCCATTTGCGCAGATCGACGAAGTTGACCGACATAGGGTCCACGTCGGGCTTGCTTTCGGCCAGCTGGATCGCGATCTCCAGCACATCAGTCCACTTGAGTTTCATGACAATTCCTTGAATCAGTGCGGCGCTTCGGCGGCGTGGTTGAGCGAGTACTTCGGAATTTCGACCGTCAGGTCTTCGGTACCGACCTTGGCCTGGCAGCCCAGGCGGGACTCGCGCTCAAGGCCCCAGGCCTTATCAAGGTAGTCTTCTTCCAGCTCGTCAGCCTCTTCCAGCGAGTCGAAACCCTCGCGGATGATGCAGTGGCAGGTGGTGCAGGCACAGACGCCGCCACAGGCGCTTTCCATCTCGATGTGGTGCTCATGGGCCAGTTCGAGGATGGAAACCCCCGTCTCAGCCTCAACAACCATGCCTTCGGGGCAAAACTTCTCGTGTGGCAGAAAAATGACCTGCGGCATCGTTATTCCTCAATCTCATTCAGGTTGCGCCCCGCCAGCGCGGCTTTCACCGTCGAGTCCAGGCGGCGGGCAGCAAAGGCGTCGGTCACTTGCGACAGACGCTTGGTCTGCTGCTCGATGGCGTAACCATCGGTACCTTTCATCAGTTCGGTCAGTTCCTGCACCTGCGCATCGATGACCATGCGCTCCTCGGCGTCGAGCAAGCGCTCGCCATCGGCCTCCAGAGCGGCCTGCACGGCTTCGATCAGGCGCTGGGCGTCGACCTGTTGCTCGCGCAGTACACGGGCAACCTTGTCGTCATTGGCGTGCTGGAACGAGTCCTTGAGCATTTTGGCGATTTCGCCGTCGGTCAGGCCGTAGGACGGCTTGACCTGAATGCTGGCTTCGACGCCCGAACCCAGTTCGCGAGCAGAAACACTGAGCAGACCGTCGGCATCGACCTGGAAGGTCACGCGAATCTTCGCCGCACCCGCCACCATTGCCGGGATACCGCGCAGTTCGAAGCGCGCCAGGGAGCGGCAGTCACTGATCAGCTCGCGCTCGCCCTGCAACACGTGGATCGCCATGGCCGACTGGCCGTCTTTATACGTGGTGAAGTCCTGGGCGCGAGCGACGGGGATGGTGGTGTTGCGCGGAATCACCTTCTCCATCAGGCCGCCCATGGTTTCCAGGCCCAGGGACAGCGGAATCACGTCGAGCAGCAGCAGTTCGCCACCATCGCGCTTGTTACCGGCCAGGGTATCAGCCTGGATCGCAGCACCAATGGCGACCACTTGATCCGGGTCGATTTCAGTCAGGGGCTGGCGACCGAAGGCTTCGGCGACAGCTTCGCGAACGCGAGGTACGCGAGTCGAACCACCGACCATGACCACGGCGTGCACGTCTTCCAACTCGATACCGGAATCACGCACCGCACGACGGCAGGCTTTGAGGCTGCGCGCGACCATCGGCTCGATCAGCGCATTGAAGGCTTCACGGGTCAGCTCGGCCTTCCAGTCGCCATAGGCCACTTCAACGGCAGGCGCATTGGTCAGGGCTTCCTTGGCCGCACAGGCGGTTTGCAGCAGGTTGCGCTGCGCACCGGGATCGAGGTCGGCGGACAGACCGGCGCTCTCGATGATCCAGCCCGCGATCGCGTGGTCGAAGTCATCGCCGCCCAGGGCGCTGTCGCCGCCGGTGGCCAGGACTTCGAAGACACCGCCGGTCAGGCGCAGAATCGAAATATCGAAGGTACCGCCGCCCAGGTCGTAAATGGCGACCAGGCCTTCGGCATGCTGATCCAGGCCGTAAGCCACAGCGGCTGCGGTCGGCTCATTGAGCAAACGCAGCACATTCAGGCCGGCCAGCTTGGCCGCATCCTTGGTGGCTTGACGTTGAGCGTCATCGAAATAGGCCGGAACGGTGATCACCGCACCCACCAGTTCACCACCCAGGGTCGCTTCGGCGCGCTGGCGCAGGACCTTGAGGATATCGGCGGACACTTCGACCGGGCTTTTCGGGCCCTGGATCGTGTCGATGAACGGCATGTGCGACTCGCCGCCGACAAAGCGGTAGGGCAGTTGCTCGCCCAACTGCTTGACGTCGGACAGGCCAC
This sequence comes from Pseudomonas sp. QLc11A, assembly GCF_052112305.1. Lineage (NCBI taxonomy): Bacteria > Pseudomonadati > Pseudomonadota > Gammaproteobacteria > Pseudomonadales > Pseudomonadaceae > Pseudomonas > Pseudomonas sp. QLc11A. The sequence goes on along the minus strand of NZ_JAVAJJ010000005.1, from coordinate 18,629 downwards.
GACCCATCAAGCGCTTGACCGACAGCACGGTGTTCAAGGGATCGGTGGCGGCAGCCAGCTTGGCGGATTCGCCAACCTCGACGCGATCGGCGTGATAGCGCACGGCAGACGGCAGGATGACCCGCCCTTGCGCGTCAGCCAGAGGCTCGGAAAGTCCACTGCGCAATGCAGCGACCAGCGAATTGGTAGTGCCCAAGTCGATCCCCACAGCCAGACGACGCTGGTGCGGTTGAGGACTTTGGCCGGGTTCGGCGATCTGCAGTAGGGCCATCGTTATCAGGACTTATCTGTATATCAGGCGTGCGACCGGAGCGGCACTGGGTTAGTCGTCGAGGCGCTCTTCTAACTGGCGCACTTCGTAGGTGAGCTTGTCGAGGAACTGCATGCGCCGCATCAGGCGTTCGGCCCGTTCACGTTGCGCGGCATCGTTCCAGCAAGCTGCGAAGCTTTGGTTCAGTTCATCCTGGGCAGCCTTCAGGCGACGCTTGAAGACGGCAACGCCATTGAGGTCGGCGCTGTCCTGCAGGTCTTCGAGCTCTTCACGCAGCTCCATCTGCTGCAGAAGGAACTCCGGATCATGCACCGTGACCTCCAGCGGCAGCTCGCCACCATTCAAGGCGAGCAGGTAACGCGCGCGCTTGGGTGGACTCTTGAGCGTCTGATAGGCCTCGTTGAGGCTCGCGGATTGCTCCAGCGCCAGCCGCTGCTCGCGCTCGGAAGCGTCTGCAAAGCGGTCCGGATGAACGCCGCGCGCCAACTCACGGTAGCGCGTAGCCAGCTGATCGAGATCCAGATCGAAACTCGGTTGCAGCTCGAATAAAGCGAAATGACAAGGAGTACCCACGACAAGCCTCAGATGTTGAAGCTTTCGCCGCAGCCACATTCACCGCGCACGTTGGGGTTGTTGAACTTGAAGCCTTCGTTCAACCCTTCCTTGACGAAATCGAGCTCGGTGCCGTCCAGGTAGGCCAGGCTTTTCGGGTCGATAATCACTTTTTCGCCGTGACTTTCGAACACCTGGTCCTCAGCAACCACCTCGTCGACAAACTCCAGCACGTAGGCAAGGCCGGAACAGCCCGTGGTGCGGACACCCAGACGAATCCCTTCACCCTTGCCGCGCCCGTCGAGGGAGCGCCGCACGTGCTTGGCCGCCGCTTCTGTCATGCTGATAGCCATCGTTGACTCCTTACTCGTCGCCAAATGCTTAGATCAAGCCTTTCTTCTGCTTGTAGTCGCGAACAGCCGCCTTGATGGCGTCTTCAGCGAGTACCGAGCAGTGGATTTTCACTGGCGGCAGGGCCAGTTCTTCAGCCAGCTGGGTGTTCTTGATGGTTTCCGCTTCGTCCAGGGTCTTGCCCTTCATCCACTCGGTGGCGAGGGAGCTGGAAGCGATAGCCGAACCGCAGCCGTAGGTCTTGAACTTGGCATCTTCGATGATGCCGGCGTCGTTGACCTTGATCTGCAGGCGCATCACGTCGCCGCACGCCGGAGCGCCGACCATGCCGGTGCCGACATCAGGATCTTCCGCGTCCATCTTGCCGACGTTGCGCGGGTTTTCGTAGTGGTCGATGACCTTTTCGCTGTAAGCCATGATTCTCAATCCTCACTCATCAGGGCCGCTCTTGAGACCCTGTAGTTGCGCTGCATTTACCGCCGCGCTGCTACAGGACCTGTATCCGGCGGCTTCTATAGTTAGTGTGCCGCCCACTCGATCTTCGAGATATCGACGCCGTCTTTGTACATGTCCCACAGCGGCGACAGAGCGCGCAGCTTGGTTACGGCCTCGCAGACTTTCTGCGCGGCGTAGTCGATTTCTTCTTCGGTGGTGAAACGACCGAAGGTGAAGCGGATCGAGCTGTGAGCCAGTTCGTCGTTGCGGCCCAGGGCGCGCAGTACGTACGAAGGCTCAAGGGATGCCGAGGTGCAGGCCGAACCGGACGAAACCGCCAGATCCTTGAGCGCCATGATCAGCGACTCGCCTTCAACGTAGTTGAAGCTCAGGTTCAGGTTGTGCGGAACGCGGGCGGTCAGGCTGCCGTTGACGTACAACTCTTCCAGGTGCTCGACCTGCTTGTAGAAACGGTCGCTCAACGCCTTGATGCGTGCGTTTTCGGCAGCCATGTCTTCCTTGGCTACGCGGAAAGCTTCACCCATGCCGACGATCTGGTGGGTCGCCAGGGTGCCGGAACGCATGCCGCGCTCGTGGCCGCCACCGTGCATGGTCGCTTCGATACGTACGCGCGGCTTGCGGCTTACGTACAGGGCGCCGATGCCTTTAGGACCGTAAGTCTTGTGGGCGGAGAACGACATCATGTCGACTTTCAGCTTCTGCAGGTCGATCTCGACCTTGCCAGTGGACTGAGCCGCGTCGACGTGGAACAGGATGCCCTTGGAACGGAGCAGTTCGCCGATCGCCGCGATGTCGTTGATGGTGCCGATTTCGTTGTTCACGTGCATGACCGACACCAGGATGGTGTCGTCGCGCAGTTCGGCTTCGATCATCTCAGGCGTTACCAGACCATCGGTGCGAGGCTCGATGTAGGTCACTTCGAAACCTTCACGCTCCAGTTGGCGCATGGTGTCCAGGACAGCCTTGTGCTCGATCTTGGTGGTGATCAGGTGCTTGCCTTTGGTGGCGTAGAAATGTGCCGCACCCTTGATTGCCAGATTGTCGGATTCGGTGGCACCGGAGGTCCAGACGATTTCGCGCGGGTCGGCGTTGACCAGGTCGGCCACCTGACGACGGGCGTTTTCAACGGACTCTTCAGCTTTCCAGCCGAACACGTGGGAACGGGACGCCGGGTTACCGAAGTTTCCGTCGACCAGCAGGCATTCACTCATCTTTTGCGCGACACGCGGATCAACCGGGGTGGTCGCAGAGTAATCAAGGTAAATCGGCAATTTCATGGACTATCTCCTAAATCAGGCTGGCTGGCGTGCCGCTAGCTCTTTGGCTTTCATTCGACGGCGGACGCTTCAATCTTGTCCAGGCGTGGCACCTTGCTGTTGCAACGGCGCTGGTCCTGACGCTGGGCTACTTCTTGCACCTCACGGCGAGTCACAAGGTCAGCCAAGCTGATACCGCTCAGAAATTCGTGAATCTGCAGGCTCAGGTCGCACCACAAGTGGTGGGTCAGACAGGTGTCGCCTTGATGGCAATCACCTTGGCCCTGGCATTTGGTAGCATCGACCGATTCGTTCACCGCATCGATCACCTGGGCGACCTGGATGCCCTGCATGTCGCGGGACAATTGGTAGCCACCGCCCGGACCACGCACGCTGGACACCAGATTGCTGCGGCGCAATTTGGCAAAAAGCTGTTCGAGGTAGGACAGGGAGATGCCTTGGCGCTCGGAGATATCGGCCAGGGACACGGGCCCGTGCTGCGCATGCAACGCCAGGTCAAGCATGGCGGTCACGGCGTATCGGCCTTTTGTAGTCAGTCGCATGGACAATTACCACGGAGTTCGGAATGAGGCGAGTATGCAATTCCCGAGTATTTAAGTCAACTATAAGACCTAGTACTTTAGTCAGGATTACCCGCAAAAGAGCGGGCGCATCATAGCAGGGTCTCCGGCTTAATGGCACACCGCTTAGCGCAGCGCCATTACCCAAATACGACCCCCTATCCCTGTAGGAGCTGCCGAAGGCTGCGATCTTTTGATCTTGACCTTAAAAGATCGCAGCCTGCGGCAGCTCCTACACAAAGGCATCAGCTGGCCCGGGTCTGGTCTTTGTCTTTTACGCAGGCGAAGTCTTCTTCGCGCAGCTCAGGCAGATCTTTCGCACAGTAATTACTGCCCAGATCCTTCAGCGCCCCGCACATCCCCTCCAGACGCCCATCGACCGCCTGCAGGTGGTCGAGCAACTGGTTGATGGCGCGCGCCACCGGGTCAGGCATGTCTTCAGTCACGCCATAGGCATCAAACCCGATCTTCTCGGCCATGGCCTTGCGCTTGGCATCCTGCTCTTCGTCGGATTTGACGATGATCCGCCCCGGAATCCCGACCACGGTTGCCCCCGGAGGCACTTCCTTGGTCACGACAGCATTGGAACCCACCTTGGCACCGGCACCGACAGTGAACGGACCGAGCACCTTCGCGCCCGCCCCGACCACTACGCCGTCACCCAAGGTCGGGTGACGCTTACCCTTGTTCCAGCTGGTGCCACCCAGGGTCACGCCCTGATAAATAGTGACGTCGTCGCCGATCTCCGCGGTTTCACCGATGACGATGCCCATGCCATGGTCGATGAAGAAACGTCGACCGACCTTGGCCCCCGGATGGATCTCGATCCCGGTCAGCCAGCGACCGAAGTTCGACACCAGGCGCGCCAGCCACTTCAGGTCCGCGCGCCACAGCATCGCCGACAAACGGTGAATCCAGATGGCGTGCATGCCGGGGTAGCAGGTCAGGACTTCAAAAGCGTTACGCGCCGCCGGGTCTCGATGGAATACGCTCTGGATATCTTCACGCAAACGCTCAAACATCATTAATCCTTCCGCTTAAGAAGCTCACCACGGGCCGCTTTCTGGGTTTCCGTGAGGATGCCACGCAAAATATTCATTTCCGCCCGACTGACCGAGCTGCGTCCGTACAACCGGCGCAGGCGTGCCATCAAGTGCCGTGGTTTTTCCGGATCGAGGAATTCGATGGCCACCAGGGTTTGCTCCAGGTGTTCATAGAATCGCTCCAGCTCATCCATGGTCGCCAGCTCAGCGCTTTTGACCGAAGCCACCTCTTCCTTCTCGACCTTGCTTGGCTGACCTTGGGCGGCCAGCCAGGACATGCGCACTTCATAGCTCAACACCTGCACCGCCGCCCCAAGGTTCAGCGAACTGAACTCAGGGTCGGATGGGATGTGCACGTGATAATGACATCGCTGCAGCTCTTCGTTGGTCAGGCCGGAATCTTCACGACCGAACACCAGAGCGATTTCCGCGCCCTGACCGGCTTCCTCGACCACCTTCGTTCCGCATTCGCGGGGATCGAGCAGCGGCCAGGGAATGCGCCGGTCGCGGGCACTGGTACCCAGCACCAGATTGCAGCCGACCAGGGCATCTTCCAAGGTGGCGACGACTTGCGCGTTTTCAAGTATGTCACCGGCACCGGAAGCACGGGCGTCGGCTTCGTGATGCGGGAACTGACGAGGCTCGACCAGCACCAGCCGCGACAAGCCCATGTTCTTCATGGCACGCGCAGCCCCGCCGATATTGCCCGGATGGCTGGTATTGACCAGGACGACACGAATGTTATGCAGCAAGGGAGGCGCTCTCGAACACGATAATCGGGAGCGGAATCTTACAGCTGAAGCTACCGTTAAGCCATGAAAGCGAACGTCGTCCTTCTCCTGTAGAAACTTTCTGATAGAATGCCCGGCTTTCTTTAACAACCTTAGGTGACACATCCATGCAGCCCATGCTGAATATCGCGCTGCGCGCCGCCCGCAGCGCCAGTGAATTGATCTTCCGCTCCATCGAGCGCCTGGATACCATCAAGGTCGACGAAAAAGACGCCAAGGATTACGTATCCGAGGTGGATCGCGCCGCCGAACAGAAAATCATCGACGCCCTGCGCAAGGCGTACCCGAATCACTCGATCCTGGGTGAAGAGACCGGCATGCACGCCGGCACCGGCATCGAAGGCGAAGAGTACCTGTGGATCATCGATCCGCTGGACGGCACCACCAACTTCCTGCGCGGCATCCCTCACTTCGCTGTCAGCATTGCCTGCAAATACCGCGGTCGCCTGGAGCACGCTGTTGTTCTGGACCCGGTTCGCCAGGAAGAATTCACCGCCAGCCGTGGTCGCGGCGCTCAACTGAACGGTCGTCGCCTGCGCGTCAGCGGTCGCACCAGCCTGGACGGCGCCCTGCTGGGTACCGGCTTCCCGTTCCGTGACGAGCAGATGGACAACCTCGACAACTACCTGGGCATGTTCCGCGCCCTGGTTGGCCAGACTGCCGGCATCCGCCGCGCCGGTTCCGCGAGCCTGGACCTGGCCTACGTGGCTGCCGGCCGTTTCGACGCCTTCTGGGAGTCGGGCCTGTCCGAGTGGGACATGGCCGCTGGCGCCCTGCTGATCCAGGAAGCAGGCGGCCTGGTGAGCGACTTCACCGGCGGTCACGACTTCCTCGAGAAAGGCCACGTCGTTGCCGGCAACACCAAATGCTTCAAGGCAGTTTTGACGGCGATCCAGCCGCACCTGCCGGCCTCGCTGAAGCGCTAAGCTTCCCGCGACAGAAAAAGCACCCTGCGGGGTGCTTTTTTTATGCCTGGAATTCATCCCTCAAAAACACCACAACCCCACGTAGGAGCGAGCCTGCTCGCGATGGTCGTCAACGATAACGCGGGAATTCTGGATAAACGCGGCGTCCTTCGGTTTTTCGCGAGCAGGCTCGCTCCTACATGGGGTTGCGGTGCTGCATAAATCCCGGGCACAAAAAAAGCACCCCGCAGGGTGCTTCTTTTTGAATCCGGTTTCAGCAGATCAATGAGCCACCTGATTCTCCGACAGGATCAACTTGCCTTCCTTATCCACCGGAATCTGGTTGCCTGGATCACGATCCATGCGCACCTTGCCTTCCTTGCCGTCCAGCGAATACCGTACGTCGTAACCTACAACCTTGTCACTGATGTCGTTGACCGTGTTACAGCGGGTCTGGGTCGTGGTGTAGGTATCACGCTCCTGCATGCCTTCCTGCACCTTGTTGCCGGCATAACCACCACCGACAGCACCCGCGACCGTGGCGATCTTCTTGCCGGTGCCGCCACCGACCTGGTTGCCCAGCAAACCACCTGCCAATGCACCGACCACCGTACCGGCGATCTGATGTTGATCTTTCACCGGCGCCTGCCGGGTGACAGTTACATCCTTGCACACTTCACGTGGAGTCTTGATTTGTGTCTTGACCGGCTCAACGGCGAGTACTTGTGCGAACTCAGGACCGCTTTTAACCAGGCTGTAGGTGGCCACAGCGCCCCCGGCAGTCACACCGACAGCACCCAGTACAGCACCAACCAGCATCGACTTGTTCACATGAACCTCCTGGACCATCACATGCGGAACATGTCCGCGCTTCTCCCAGCCTTGGAGCACAAAAAAAAGCGCGAGTTCAACTCGCGCCTTTTTTGGACTACACCGCCAGAAGAATTGTCCTTCAAGGACGGTCGTCAACTTCCTTCTCGGTATTGGCAGGAGGAATCAGGTCTTCCGTGCTCAGGTTCAGCCAGATCAGCACCACGTTCGCGATGTAGATCGACGAGTAAGTACCCGCCAGCACACCGATGAACAGGGCGATGGAGAAACCGAACAGGTTGTCGCCGCCGAAGAACAGCAGGGCCGCGATCGCCAGCAAGGTGGAAATCGAAGTTGCCATGGTCCGCAGCAGGGTTTGCGTGGTCGAGATGTTGATGTTCTCGATCAGGCTGGCCTTGCGCAGTACACGGAAGTTCTCACGAACCCGGTCGAATACCACGATGGTATCGTTGAGCGAGTAACCGATGATCGCCAGTACCGCCGCCAGCACCGTCAGGTCGAAGGTGATCTGGAAGAACGACAGGATACCGATGGTCACGATCACGTCATGGATCAGGGACACGATCGCACCGACCGCAAACTTCCACTGAAAGCGGAACGCCAGGTAGATCAGGATGCCGCCCAGCGCCATCAGCATGCCGAGGCCGCCCTGGTCGCGCAGCTCTTCACCCACCTGCGGGCCGACGAACTCGACGCGCTTGACCGTCGCCGGGTTCTCGCCGCCGACCTTCTGCAAGGCCTCGGCCACCTGGTGACCCAGTTGCGGGTCTTCGCCAGGCATACGCACCAGCAGGTCGGTGGTTGCACCGAAGTTCTGCACGACAGCGTCATTATAACCGGCGCTCACCAGCTGCTCACGCACCTTGGAGACATCAGCCGGACGCTCGTAGGTCAGCTCGATGAGCGTACCGCCGGTGAAGTCCAGGCCCCAGTTCATGCCCTTGGTGGCGACACTGAACAAGGCCAGCACGGTAAGGAACAATGTGACGCCGAACGCGAAGTTGCGAACGCCCATGAAGTTGATTGTACGTAACATGGCAGCCCCTTAAATCCACAACTTCTTGAAGTCACGACCGCCGAAGATCAGGTTGACCATCGCGCGGGTCACCATGATGGCCGTGAACATCGAGGTAAAGATCCCGAGGGACATGGTCACTGCGAAGCCCTTGACCGGGCCGGTGCCCATGGCAAAGAGGATGCCGCCGACCAGCAAGGTGGTCAGGTTGGCGTCGAGAATCGCGGTGAATGCCCGGCCGAAGCCTTCGTTGATTGCACGCTGCACGGTCATGCCGGCAGCGATCTCTTCACGGATCCGCGAGAAGATCAGCACGTTGGCGTCGACCGCCATACCCATGGTCAATACGATACCGGCGATGCCCGGCAGGGTCAGCGTTGCACCCAGCAGCGACATCAGCGCCAGCAGCATCACCATGTTCACCGCCAGAGCGACGGTGGCGATGAGGCCGAAGAAGCGGTAGATGGCCATGATGAACAGCGAGACGAACAGCATGCCCCACAGCGACGCATCGATACCCTTGGTGATGTTGTCGGCACCCAGGCTTGGACCAATGGTGCGCTCTTCAGCAAAGTACATCGGTGCAGCCAGACCACCGGCACGCAGCAGCAGCGCCAGCTCGGACGACTCGCCCTGGCCGTTCAGGCCGGTAATACGGAACTGGGCACCCAGCGGCGACTGGATGGTCGCCAGGCTGATGATCTTCTTCTCTTCCTTGAAGCTCTGAACCGGCACGTCTTTCTCGACGCCGTTGACCACTTGCTTGGTATACGTGGTAACCGGACGCTGCTCGATGAAGATCACCGCCATGCTGCGACCGACGTTCGAACGGGTCGCACGGTTCATCAGCTCGCCGCCGTGGCCATCCAGACGGATATTCACTTCTGGCCTGCCGTGCTCGTCGAAGCCGGCCTTGGCGTCAGTCACCTGGTCGCCGGTGATGATCAGGCCGCGCTCGATCAGCGCTGGAGGACGGCCGCCTTCACGGAACTCGAAGGATTCGGAAGTGGCTTTCGAAGCACCAGGCTCAGCGGCCAGACGGAACTCGAGGTTGGCCGTCTTGCCGAGAATACGCTTGGCTTCGGCGGTGTCCTGCACACCCGGCAGCTCAACCACGATGCGGTTGGCGCCCTGGCGCTGGACGATCGGTTCGGCAACACCCAGCTCGTTGACGCGGTTACGTACCGTGGTCAAGTTCTGCTTGATGGAGTATTCGCGGATTTCCGCCAGCTTGGCCGGGGTCATCGCCAGACGCAGCACCGGTTGACCATTGAGGTCGGCCGGAACAATGTCGAAATCGTTGAAGTTCTTGCGGATCAGCACACGGGCCTGTTCACGGCTGTCTTCATCAGCGAAGCCCAGCTGGATGGCACCATTGAGTTGCGGCAGGCTGCGATAGCGCAGCTTTTCTTTACGCAGCAGGCTCTTGACGTCGCCTTCGTAGACTTTCAGGCGTGCATCGAGGGCTTTGTCCATGTCCACTTCCAGCAGGAAGTGCACACCACCGGACAAGTCCAGACCCAGCTTCATCGGGTGCGCAGCGAGGTTGCGCAGCCATTGCGGGGTGGTTTGCGCCAGGTTCAATGCAACGACGTAGTCATCACCCAACGCCTTGCGTACAACGTCCTTGGCCGGCAACTGGTCTTCAGCCTTGGTCAGGCGAATCAGACCACCCTTGCCGCCCTCTGCCAGCGTGGCAGCCTTGACGTTGATCCCGGATTCCTTGAGCGCAGCGCTCACACGATCCAGATCAGCCTGATTGACCTGCAGTGCAGTGCTTGCACCGCTGACCTGAATGGCCGGGTCATCAGGATAAAGATTGGGAGCGGAATAAATCAGACCGACCGCCAGCACCGCCAGGATCAGAATGTATTTCCACAGAGGATATTTGTTCAGCATCACGCCGCCCGTTTATGACGCGGGGCGCCTTGCGCGCCCCGTCGATTGAAAATGAAGTTGAAACTTAGATCGCTTTGAGCGTGCCTTTTGGCAGCGTCGCGGCGATGGCGCCTTTCTGGAATTTCATTTCGACGGTGTCGGAAACTTCCAGAACGACGAAATCGTCGGCCACTTTAGTGATCTTGCCGGCGATGCCGCCGGTGGTCACAACTTCGTCACCTTTCTGCAGGCTGCTCAGCAGGTTTTTCTGCTCTTTGGCGCGCTTGGCCTGTGGACGCCAGATCATCAGGTAGAAGATGACCAGGAAGCCGACCAGGAAAATCCACTCGAAACCGCCGCCCATAGGGGCTGCCGCAGGGGCTGCAGCGTCTGCCATGGCATTAGAGATAAAAAAGCTCATTTAGCACTCCAGTTGCAAATGTTGAATCTTGGGGTCAGGAAACTCAATCCAAAGGCGGAACAGGTAACCCGCGTTTGGCGTAGAAGGCATCGACAAAGGCGGCCAATGTACCCTGTTGAATAGCCTCGCGCAAACCAGCCATAAGCACTTGATAATGACGCAAGTTATGGATGGTATTGAGCATGCTTCCCAGCATTTCGCCGCACTTGTCCAGGTGATGCAGATAAGCGCGGGAGAAGTTCTGGCAGGTATAGCAATCGCAGGTCGGATCGAGCGGCGAATCATCATGGCGATGGAACGCGTTTCGGATCTTCAGCACGCCGGTATCGATGAACAGATGCCCATTGCGGGCATTACGGGTTGGCATCACGCAATCGAACATGTCCACACCGCGGCGCACACCCTCAACCAAGTCTTCCGGTTTGCCAACGCCCATAAGGTAACGAGGTTTGTCAGCCGGCATCATGCCCGGCAGGTAATCCAGCACCTTGATCATCTCGTGCTTGGGCTCTCCCACCGACAGGCCGCCAATGGCCAGGCCATCGAAGCCGATCTTGTCCAGGCCTTCCAGGGAGCGCATGCGCAGGTCCTGGTGCATGCCGCCCTGAACGATGCCGAACAGCGCCGCGGTGTTGTCACCATGGGCTTCTTTCGAACGCTTGGCCCAACGCAGGGACAATTCCATGGAAATACGGGCGACGTCTTCATCAGCCGGGTACGGCGTGCATTCGTCGAAAATCATCACGATGTCGGAGCCCAGGTCACGCTGGACTTGCATCGACTCTTCCGGGCCCATGAACACCTTGGCGCCATCGACCGGGGAAGCGAAGGTCACGCCCTCCTCCTTGATCTTGCGCATGGCACCCAGGCTGAACACCTGGAAACCGCCGGAGTCGGTCAGGATCGGGCCTTTCCACTGCATGAAATCGTGCAGGTCGCCGTGCTTCCTGATCACTTCCGTGCCCGGGCGCAGCCACAGGTGGAAGGTGTTGCCCAGAATGATTTCAGCGCCAGTCGCCTCGATATCCCGTGGCAGCATGCCCTTGACCGTGCCGTAGGTGCCCACCGGCATGAAGGCCGGGGTCTCGACGGTACCGCGCGGGAAGGTCAAACGACCACGACGAGCCTTGCCATCAGTGGCCAGCAGCTCGAAAGACATACGACAGGTGCGACTCATACTGTTTCCTCTGGGCCCGATTCTTTAGGGGCAGTCGGCGCAGGATTACGCGTGATGAACATCGCATCACCGTAGCTGAAAAAGCGGTACCCGTTGTCGACGGCGGCCTTATAGGCGGCCATGGTCTCGGGATAACCGGCGAACGCCGAAACCAGCATCAACAGCGTGGATTCGGGCAAATGGAAGTTGGTGACCAGGGCATCGACCACATGAAACGGCCGGCCAGGGTAAATGAAAATGTCTGTATCGCCGCTGAACGGCTTGAGCACGCCATCGCGCGCAGCACTTTCCAGCGAACGCACGCTGGTGGTCCCCACGGCCACCACGCGACCACCGCGCGCGCGGCAGGCGACAACGGCATCCACCACATCCTGGCCGACTTCCAGCCATTCGCTGTGCATGTGGTGGTCTTCGATCTTCTCGACCCGCACCGGCTGGAACGTACCCGCGCCAACGTGCAAGGTCACGAACGCCGTCTCGACGCCCTTGGCGGCAATCGCCTCCATCAGCACCTGATCGAAATGCAGCCCCGCCGTCGGCGCCGCCACCGCGCCCAAACGCTCGGCGTAGACGGTCTGGTAACGCTCGCGGTCGGCGCCTTCATCCGGGCGGTCAATATAAGGAGGCAACGGCATGTGCCCGACGCGGTCGAGCAGCGGCAACACCTCCTCAGTGAACCCCAGCTCGAACAACGCATCGTGCCGCGCCAGCATCTCGGCCTCGCCACCGCCGTCGATCAGGATCTTCGACCCAGGCTTGGGCGACTTGCTGGAACGCACATGGGCCAGCACGCGATGACTGTCGAGCACCCGCTCCACCAGGATTTCCAGCTTGCCGCCGGAAGCCTTCTGGCCAAACAGCCGCGCCGGAATCACCCGGGTATTGTTGAACACCATCAAATCGCCGGGGCGCAAATGCTCCAGCAAATCAGTGAATTGACGGTGTGCCAGGGCGCCGCTGACCCCATCCAGGGTCAACAGACGACTATTGCGACGCTCGGCCAAAGGATGGCGGGCAATCAGCGAATCAGGGAGCTCGAAAGTAAAGTCAGCAACGCGCATGATGGGGTTCGTCTAGCAGGGCCGGGAAGTCTAGCGGAATTATCAAAAATTCTCCATGTACCTGATTGACCAGCGGTTATCTCATCTCTATACTTCGCCGCCATTGAGCCCTGATGGCGGAATTGGTAGACGCGGCGGATTCAAAATCCGTTTTCGAAAGGAGTGGGAGTTCGAGTCTCCCTCGGGGCACCAAAATTAAGAAAGGTCTTGCTTAGCAAGGCCTTTTTTTTCGCCCAAAGAAAAGCCCCTGCCCCACCGCCGTCCTGTGGGAGCTGGCTTGCCAGCGATGCTTTTGACCCCGCTCTTCCCCACCACCCGTAACGCCGGAACATTTCACAAGGATTCCCCCCCCATGGAATTGCACCTGGAAACCGTCGCCCTCTTCTCCCTCAAACTGGCTTATGAATCGGAAGGCCAGAGCCCGATCTTGCGGGATGATCTGGTGATGGGGGATTACCAGCGGGATGTGTTTGAGTTGTTGGTGCGGCGTGGGGATGTAGAGGGGATTCAGTTGAAGGTGGGTGAGTGTGTGGGGCTGGCGTTGGAGGCGGTTGGGGGTGTGGATAAGCCGTTGGGGCGGGAGTTAGGGCGGTTGGTGGGGGAATTTGCTGGGATTCGGGCGATGGAGGGGCTTGATGGTCCTCTCATTGCGCTTAAGGACTATCTGAAGGACATCCTGTGATGTGATGGGGAGGGTTGCGCCCGCACTGAATATCTCGTTTGGTTTTTGAACGACCACATGAACTCAAACTCGAAATCGACGCGCTACTACTACCTGCTGACTACAAACCTGATCACTCTGCGCCCAGGAAAATCCTGGAACTTTCCACGCAAGCCGAATGCCAGCAACTGCGCGCTCTGTATCCCTCACCGGCAGATTGAGCCAGCCAACGATTTGATTGGGACTAGGGCGGACCTCTTGAGCTCCTGAACCGAACCTCTGTTGTTTGTTAACCTCTATGTTTTACTGATGGACTGAGGGTTGTAGCTCGAGGCTACAGGCTTCACCTGAGACGTAGAGGCTCAAGGCGGTGATAGACACTAGTCTGGTGGCGCAACTAAGGGCTGAGAATGCAAGATTGGTTGCCTTGCTGGATGCTCATGGCATCGATTGGCGCCCGCCTGCTGAGCCAGTCAAGATAGCGATTGTCCAAGCAGAGCAATCACAGCAACTCGATACTGAAGGAAAGCTTGCCCTATTCCGAAGCTTGTTTCGCGGTAGAACGGACGTCTACCCCATCCGTTGGGAAAGCAAGACAGGCAAATCAGGATACGCACCCGCTTGCGCAAACGAATGGAGACCAGGCGTTTGTGAGAAGCCCCAAATCAAATGTGGCGACTGCGGTAACCGCCAGCTGCTTCCGCTGACAGATGAGGTGGTCTATCGCCATCTGGCGGGCGAAGTGGTCGTTGGTATCTACCCCCTACTCTCTGATGACACTTGTTATTTTTTGGCGGTCGACTTCGATGAGGCCGAATGGCGTGATGATTCCAAAGCTTTTGTGCAGTCATGCCATGAGCTGAACGTCCCGGTGGCGCTGGAAATATCGCGCTCAGGCCAAGGGGCTCATGGCTGGATTTTCTTTGAGCGTAATGTTCCTGCCTGCGATGCGCGCCGCCTCGGTGCCGCAATCATCAGTCATGCCTGTGAGCGCACCCACCAGTTGGCGCTCAGCTCCTATGATCGACTGTTTCCAAACCAGGACTATATGCCCAAAGGCGGCTTTGGAAATCTCATCGCGCTCCCTTTGCAAAAGCGCGCCAGGGCCCAAAACAACAGCGTTTTTGTAGACGACACGCTTGATCCTCATCCTGATCAATGGGCCTTTCTGGCATCGATTCAGCGCATGAGTCCAGAAGATATCCAGCCCGTTATTATCCAGGCGATGGGTAATCGAGACCCTCTAGGGGTCGCCTATGTCGATGACGAAGGTGATGCAGAACCCTGGAAAGATCGTGAATCGAGATCACGTAAATTGACATGCCCGTTGCCTGCTGCTGTCAACATCACGTTGGCTAACTTAATTTACTTTGAAAAGTCGGAATTGCCACAGCCATTGGCAAACCAGCTTGTCCGGCTCGCTGCCTTTCAAAATCCAGAGTTCTACAAAGCTCAGGCCATGCGCATGTCAGTGTGGAACAAGCCAAGGATTATCGGCTGCGCCCAGAACTTCCCCAAACATATTGCGTTACCGCGTGGCTGTTTGGATGCTGCGCTGGAGCTTTTAGAGGAAAACGGGGTTACCCCTATTTTTAAAGACGAGCGCTTCGTGGGCGACCCCATCGACGTGAGTTTTCTCGGGACCCTGCGTTCTGACCAAGAGGCTGCTGTCAGCGCAATGCTAAGTCATGACACCGGTATCCTCTGCGCACCGACAGCTTTCGGTAAAACGGTGAGTGCTGCTGCATTGATTGCCGCTCGTGGCATTAACACGTTGGTGCTTGTGCATCGGACGGAACTGTTAAGGCAGTGGCAAGAGCGCTTGCAGGCGTTCCTGGGAGTCGAGAATGGTGTCGTTGGTACCCTTGGGGGCGGAAAAGCGAAGCTTACCGGCATCATCGACATTGCCGTAATGCAGTCGTTATCGCGAAAAGGCGAGATCAGCGATCAGGTAAAAAACTACGGCCAGATCATCGTTGATGAGTGTCATCACCTATCAGCCGTATCATTCGAGGCGCTACTGAGGAGCGCGACCGCGCGGTACGTACTGGGACTCACCGCAACCCCAGTGCGCCGAGATGGGCAACAGCCTATTATTTTCATGCAGTGCGGACCGATCCGACATTCTGCTGCTCGGCCAGCGAGTGCGCCTCATGACCTATCTGTCGTGCCTCGATTGCTGTCCAAACCAATAGTGGTTCCCGACGGCTTTGGGATTCAGGACATTTTTCGGCGTCTAGCCGACGACTTTGAGCGGACAGCCAAAATCGTCTCGGAGATTGAACTGGCGTACAACGAGGGTAGAAAAATTCTAGTGCTAACGGAACGGACGGAACATGTGGATGCCCTTGAATTAGAATTGAAGCAGCGCGTGCATAACCTTTTCACGCTTCATGGGCGAGTGCCTAAGAAACAGCGCATTTCCCGTATGCATGAGCTTGAGTCCCTTCCCCCTGATGCTCCACGGGTGCTGCTGGCAACAGGAAAACTAGTAGGTGAAGGTTTCGATCACCCGCCGTTGGACACGCTGGTACTGGCAATGCCCATCTCATGGAAGGGAATCCTTCAGCAATATGCGGGGCGGTTGCATCGATCGCATGCCGATAAGGCCGACGTGCGAGTGATTGACTTCGTTGACGGGGGAAATGTCGCGCTGCTGAGAATGTGGGATAAGCGCCAGGCGGGTTACAAAGCGATGGGCTACCGCATGGCTGACTCCATGGCCACCATGGACCTACTCTAACGTGGTTGACGGTCAACCTCCGCACCAGTCTCAGGATGTTTTTTTCGTATCCGTCCGGCCAAGTCATCTACCCGGCCCCGCAAAGCCCGGACATGGTGTGCACTTAAATTTAAGTGGGCACCAGTTCTAGCCTTTTAAGCGGGTATTTCATGCAGCCACAACGCCGTTCCTACTCCAAGTCCTTCAAGGCCCAGGTCATTCAGGAGTGTGCCCAGCCCGGCGCTTCGATTGCCAGTATCGCACTCAGCCATAGCCTCAACGCTAACCTCGTCCACAAATGGATTCGGGTGCAAGCGCAGAAAAAAACAGCGCTGCAACCTGCATTTATCCCGTTACCCATGCAGCTGGCCGGAGCTAATTCGCACGCAGCATCATCGAATATCTGCGTTGAGATCCAGCACCCACGCGGCACCGTCAAAGTGAACTGGCCAACCGAAAGTGCTGCTGCCTGCGCGACCTTTCTTCGAGACCTGCTGCGATGATTCGCATCGACTCCATCTGGCTCGCCACCGAGCCTATGGACATGCGCGCCGGTACCGAGACGGCGTTGGCCAGAGTGATCGCACTGTGCTTATCTGTTCGCCAACCGCCGCGCCACTCGAATGAAAGTTCTGGTGCATGACGGCTTCGGGATCTGGCTGGCTGCTCGCCGGTTGAATCAAGGCAAGTTCCACTGGCTAGGCATTCACCATGGCTCTGAAATGCAGTTAGATACCGAACAACTTCAAGCCCTGGTATTGGGCCTGCCATGGCAACGCGCGGGCTCCAGAGGCGCGATCACACTGCTTTAACGGCTGCCATTATCCTATCGATCCATCGCCGCGAACTGCCTGCTCTGGCAAAATCGGCACCATGACTCTCCCTAATCCCGACCACCTGAATCCTGAACAACTGCGCGCGTTGGCGGCGCAGTTGATACAGCGTGTCGAGACGCTCGACCAGCAAGTCGAGACGATGGGCAAGACGGTCGAGACCATGGGCCAGAAGATCAACCGCGACCAAACGGTTATCGAGAAGCTGACCCACTAGATCGCACAACTCAAGCGCTTGAAGTTTGCTGACCATCTGCCTCTTTACCGTCAGGAATCGATTTTCGGTCGAGCTGGCTTGGCGATTCCACGTTCAACTTTGGCTCAATGGGTTGGCGTGACTGGCGTGCAGTTACAGCCTCTGGTCGATGCGCTGCGGGACGTAGTGCTCGGGCAGCAGGTTATTCATGCCGATGAAACACCCGTGCAGATGCTCGTTCCAGCCTCAAAGAAAACCCACCGTTCCTATGTTTGGGCCTACGCCACCAGCCAGTTCTCGGACTTGGCAGCGGTGGTTTACGACTTCAGCCCCAGCCACGCCGGAGAACATGCACGTAACTTCCTGCAAGACTGGAAGGGCAAGCTGGTGTGCGACGATTTTGGCGGCTACAAAGCCAGTTTTGAACTCGGCGTCACCGAGATCGGTTGCATGGCCCATGCGCGGCGCAAGTTTTTCGAGCTGCACGCCACCAACAAGAGCCAGCTCGCCGAACAGGCCCTGGTTATATCCAGTTGCTTTACGAAATCGAACGTGAAGTCCACGATCTAGAGCCGGATTTACGGCGCAGAAAACGGCAAGAAAAAGCGGTACCGGTGATGGATATGCTGCATGCCTGGATGATTGCCCAGCGTGATCTCGTGCCTGAAGGCTCAGCCATCAGCAGAGCATTGGATTACAGCCTGAAACGCTGGGCAGCGCTGTCGCGCTACCTTGATGACGGGGTCGTACCCATTGACAATAATTGGGCAGAGAACCAGATCCGGCCGTGGGCTCTTGGACGCAAGAACTGGCTCTTCGCAGGGTCGCTACGCAGCGGACAACGGGCGGCGGCGATCATGAGCTTAATCCAGTCTGCGCGGCTCAACGGGCATGAACCGTATGCTTATTTGAAGGACGTCCTTACGCGCCTGCCGACGCAGCGAGCGAGTGAGATTACGCAACTGCTACCGCATAGCTGGACTCCCGTCTAATAACGTAAGCTGGGATGTACGGATGCTCACGTTGAAACTCCACATGGAAGACTTGGAATGACTCGAATTATTGAAATCCTGATGTACACCTTAAAGCCAGGATCGGGATTGGACTTTCATCAAATAATGCAGAATGTAAGTGTTCCACTTCACCTAGAAGCTGGCATAGATGTCGTTTCTTATGGCAGCTCATTACATGATTGTGACAGCTATCACCTGATTCGTTCCTATGAAAGCGAGAACCATCGCCAAGTATCTCAAGATGCTTTTTACGCAAGCGCTGCCTGGAAACAGGGCCCGAGAGAAGACATTATCAGTCGGATTGAAATCAGTACAACGACAGTTATGGCGCTCGCTCAAGACGTAATTGATGCCATCAGAGCTTCCGTAGATCGATCTAGAGCCGAAGCTCGATCCGCGTAGCTGACATCGACAAAGGCAGACCCCGTAGCCTTAAACGCGGGGATCAGGAAGATGTGTTGGCCGGACGGTTACCTTTTTTCAAGGACAAACAAAACCCCAACTGCTTTCGCAATTGGGGTTTCGGAATTTAATCTTGACGATGACCTACTCTCACATGGGGAAACCCCACACTACCATCGGCGATGCATCGTTTCACTGCTGAGTTCGGGATGG